>NZ_AP031453.1:0-12500 GCF_042848515.1 Lactonifactor longoviformis
GTGGATTCCAGGAAATGATTGAATGAAGGTTTTCAGACAATCATTTATTGTTGTGTTTATCCATGGATAAATCAAGTAGCTTAGAGTAGGAGATATGGTAATGAATATAATAGAAGAAAAATGGACGGAGATACTTAATACAGTGAAAGAGGAACACGAGCTCACCGATGTTTCTTTTAAAACCTGGCTGCTGCCATTGACTGTGCATACTGTGGAGAATGATACCGTAACCATCCTGGTTCCATCAGAACAGTTTATTACTTATATTAGTAAAAAATTTACTCTTCCTTTAAAAGTTGCCATTAGTGAAATTACTGGGCATGACTATGAGATTGCATTTATTTTGCCGGAAGATGTGAAACAGGATAAGACAGCTGCACCCGCAGCTTCTTCTAATTTAGGGAATACTGCGGAAAAGGCAAACCTGAATCCCAAGTATACCTTTGATACCTTTGTTGTGGGAAGCAACAATAAATTTGCCCATGCGGCTTCCCTTGCGGTGGCAGAGTCTCCCGGTGAGATTTATAACCCCCTGTTTCTGTATGGAGGTGTTGGTTTGGGGAAAACCCACTTGATGCACTCTATTGCACATTTTATTTTAGAGAGGGATCCCCGATCTAAGGTATTATATGTGACCAGTGAGGTCTTTACCAATGAACTGATTGAGGCGATCCGAAACGGCAATAATACTACTATGACAAAATTTCGGGAGAAATACAGAAATATTGATGTACTCCTCATAGACGATGTCCAGTTTATTATAGGTAAGGAATCTACTCAGGAAGAATTCTTCCACACCTTTAATGCTCTGCACGGAGCTAAGAAGCAGATTATTATATCCTCAGATAAGCCGCCGAAAGATATGGAAATTCTTGAAGATCGCCTTCGTTCCCGTTTTGAATGGGGACTGATTGCAGATATTTCCTCCCCTGACTATGAAACCAGGATGGCAATCCTCCGAAAGAAGGAGGAATTGGACGGGTATGACATAGACAAAGAAGTTATTGAATATATCGCCAGGAACATAAAGTCTAATATTCGTGAGCTGGAAGGCGCTCTGAATAAAATCATGGCATACGCGAATCTTGAAAAGAGAGAAGTAAACATTGAACTGGCGGAAAAAGTGTTAAAGGATATTATTTCCCCCAATGAAAAAAGGGTCATTACACCAGAGCTGATTATAGATATTGTAGCTGAACATTTTGATATTTCAGCCTCAGATCTAAGCGGTACCAAAAGGAATTCCAAAGTTGTTCTTCCCCGGCAGATTGCCATGTACCTCTGCCGGGAAATGACGAATGTAACACTAAAAAATATTGGGAAATGTCTTGGCAACAGAGATCATACCACAATTATGAATGGCTGCAGCAAAATTGAGTCCGAATTAAATAAGAATAATGAAACCATAAGCAGCACCCTTGATATCCTCAAAAAGAAGATTAATCCAGGTAAGTAGGTAATTTTAGATCAGTTATCCACAAATGGTGGTTGATCTCATGTTAATAAGAGGTGGAAATGTGTGTACAAGTTGATTTCTCATTTTGTAATGTGAATTATCAACAATTCATACACCGGAAATCAGGATACTTCCCACATTCTTATCCTTAAGCTAAACCCTCTGGTTATCTGGGGTTAAAGTAGTTTTTCACATATTCACACCCTCTACTACGAATACTACGGATTATTTATTATATTTATTTGTTTAAGCCACTTTTTCACATGAAGGGAGTTATACACATTATGAAAATATCTTGTTCCAAAGGGAATCTACTAAAAAGTGTCAATATAGTTATGAAGGCAGTACCTTCTAAAACTACTATGCCTATCCTGGAATGTATTCTGATTGATGCTTCCGCAGGGGATATCAAATTTACATCCAATGATATGGAACTTGGGATCGAGACAAAGGTAGAAGGTACAATTATTGAAAAGGGCATCATAGCCCTGGATGCAAAGATCTTTTCGGAGATAGTGAGGAGACTTCCTGAAAATGAAGTAGTTATTACTACCGATGAAAAGCTGAATACCTTAATCACCTGCGAGAAGGCAAAGTTTAATATCCCTGGGAAATCGGGAGAGGACTTTTCCTATCTTCCATTTATAGAACGGGATGAGTGTATAACACTTTCCCAGTTTACGTTAAAAGAAATCATTCGGCAGACGATCTTTTCTATTGCAGCCAATGAGAATAATAAGCTGATGACAGGAGAATTGATCCAGATTCAGGAAGATACTCTTCGTATTGTTTCACTGGACGGACACAGAATCTCGATCCGTAAGGTTCAGTTAAAAGAAGCGGCAAAGGATCGGAAAGTAGTGGTACCCGGAAAAACACTCAATGAGATCAGTAAGATTTTATCAGGGGAAGCGGAGGATATGGTTCATATCTTCTTTACAGACAGTCATATTGTATTTGAATTCGATGATACTGTAGTGGTATCCAGGCTGATCGAGGGCGAGTATTTTAAGATTGACCAGATGCTGTCCAGTGACTACGAGACTAAGGTTAAGATTAATAAGAGAGAATTTCTGAACTGTATTGACAGAGCTACTCTGTTAGTGAAAGAAAGTGACAAAAAGCCAATTATTATCCAAATTTCAGATGGATCCATGGAGCTTCAGATCGATTCCCAGATTGGTTCTATGGACGAAGAGATCGATATTGAGAAGGAAGGGAAAGATATCCTGATTGGATTTAACCCTAAGTTTCTTATTGATGCACTGAAGGTTATAGACGATGAAGAGGTTAGCATTTATCTGATGAATCCAAAAGCACCCTGCTTTATCAAAGATGAGGAAGAACAATATATTTATTTAATTTTGCCGGTTAATTTTAATGCGGTGAACAGATAGGAAAAAATATGGATAACATAAAATTAAGAGAAGAGTACATCAAATTAGGTCAGGCGATAAAAGCCGCGGGCTTTGTAGAGGACGGCGTAGAGGCAAAATATGTCATACAGGACGGACTCGTAAAGGTTAACGGGGAGATAGATACAAGAAGGGGAAGAAAGCTCTATGACGGGGATGTCGTATCCTTTCAGGGCAAAGAAATTAAAGTCATAAAATAAATCAGGTGGCCCATGTATATTGAATCTATTGAACTGAAAAATTATAGAAATTATGATTCTCTTTATATGAAGTTTGACAAAGGGACAAATATCCTTTACGGAGATAATGCCCAGGGCAAGACAAATGTGCTGGAGGCTATATATCTCTGCGGAACTACAAAGTCCCACCGTGGAAGTAAGGACAGAGATATGATCCGGTTTCTGCAGGACGAATCTCATATTCGGATGCTTGTAAACAGAGATGGCGTATCCCACAAAATTGATATGCATTTAAAAAAAAGCAAATCAAAGGGGATTGCAATTGACGGACTTCCAATAAAAAAAGCGAGGGAGCTTTTTGGAATTGTAAATATTGTATTTTTTTCTCCTGAGGATTTAAATATTATTAAAAATGGACCGGGAGAGAGGCGCCGTTTTTTGGATCTGGAACTGTGTCAGCTGGATAAACTCTATCTGGCGGATCTTTCTTCTTACAACCATGTAGTCAATCAGAGGAATAAACTGCTGAAGGATCTTTGGATCCGTCCGGAACTGAGGGATACCATAGAAGTATGGGATGAGCAGATGGTCCGCTACGGCAGCAAGATTATAAAGGCCAGAGAAAAGTTTGTCAGGGAATTAAATGACATCATCGGTGAGATTCACAGTAATCTCACGGGACACAGAGAAGATATCCGCCTTCTCTATGAGCCTAATACCCCGGCGGAACAGTTTAAAACACACCTGGAACATAACAGAGAGAAAGATTATAAATTTAAAACAACTTCTATTGGCCCCCACAGAGATGATTTATGTGTTAATATTAATAATATTGACATTCGCAAATACGGCTCTCAAGGGCAGCAACGAACCGCTGCATTGTCTTTAAAATTATCGGAAATCTATCTTGTTAAAAAAGTCATTAAAGATACTCCAATTTTATTATTAGATGATGTTCTGTCTGAATTGGACAGTAACCGGCAAAACTATTTATTGAACAGTATCCGGGACATACAGACCCTGATCACCTGTACCGGGCTGGACGAGTTCGTAAATAACAGATTTAAAATAAATAAAGTGTTCAAAGTGGTGGAGGGAAGTGTCTACCATTCAAACTAGGCAAAGAGCTTATAACAGGAGGAATCGCATGAGTACAGAGTACGGAGCAGATCAAATTCAAATATTAGAGGGGTTAGAAGCAGTTCGCAAAAGACCGGGTATGTATATTGGCAGTACATCCGCAAGGGGTCTCCATCATTTGGTTTATGAAATTGTGGATAACGCTGTAGACGAAGCTTTGGCAGGCTTTTGTGATACCATTCACGTGTCTGTGAACAAGGACAATTCCATTACAGTTACTGATAATGGACGTGGAATACCTGTTGGAATTAATCATAAAGCAGGGATTCCTGCAGTAGAGGTAGTATTTACAATTCTCCATGCCGGGGGAAAATTTGGGGGCGGGGGATATAAGGTATCCGGAGGTCTCCACGGAGTTGGCGCTTCTGTTGTCAATGCCCTTTCTGAGTGGCTGGAGGTTACTATATACAGCGAGGGAAAAGTATACCGGCAGCGCTATGAGCGGGGACATGTAGTATACAAATTAAAGGTTATCGGAGAATGTGATCCGGATAAAAGCGGTACTATGGTATCCTTCCTTCCGGATAAAGAAATTTTCGAAGAAACGGTCTTTGATTATGATGTGCTGAAGCAGAGATTCCGTGAGATGGCATTCCTCACAAGAAATCTTAGGATTACTATCCGTGATGAACGTCCTGAGGATCCTGTTGAGAAATCTTTCCATTATGAGGGAGGAATTAAGGAGTTTGTCACTTATCTAAACAGAAGTAAGACAGCTCTTTATCCGGATATCATTTACTGTGAGGGAGAAAAGGATGGGGTAGCCGTTGAGGTGGCTATGCAGCATAATGATTCCTATACAGAGAATACCTATGGATTTGTTAATAATATTACTACTCCGGAGGGCGGAACCCATATCGTCGGCTTCCGGAACGCCCTGACAAAGACATTTAATGAATATGCCAGAAAAAACAAGCTTTTAAGAGATACAGAGAGCAATCTTACTGGTGATGATATCAGAGAAGGTCTGACTGCTATTATCAGTGTAAAGATAGAAGATCCCCAGTTTGAGGGACAGACGAAGCAGAAACTTGGAAACAGTGAAGCCAGAGGGGCAGTGGATAATATTGTAAGCAACCAGCTGGAGATCTTTTTAGAGCAGAATCCTTCCACAGCTAAAATTATAATCGAAAAGTCTGTACTGGCCCAGCGTGCCCGGGATGCTGCAAGAAAGGCCAGGGAACTGACCAGGCGTAAGACGGCTCTCGAAGGCATGTCTCTTCCCGGAAAACTGGCGGACTGTTCTGACAAAGATCCGAAAAATTGTGAGATTTACATTGTAGAGGGTGATTCTGCCGGCGGTTCCGCTAAAACTGCCAGAAGCAGGGCCACTCAGGCGATCCTTCCGCTGAGGGGCAAGATTTTGAATGTAGAAAAAGCAAGGCTTGACAAAATATATGCCAACGCTGAGATTAAAGCTATGATCACTGCCTTTGGTACAGGGATTCATGAAGATTTTGATATTACAAAGCTCAGATACCACAAAATTATTATTATGACGGATGCCGATGTAGACGGTGCTCACATTGCAACCTTATTATTAACCTTTTTATACCGTTTTATGCCTGAACTTATCAAACAGGGATATGTGTATCTGGCTCAGCCTCCTCTCTATAAGCTTGAAAAAAATAAAAAGGTGTGGTATGCCTACAGTGATGAGGAGCTGAACAATATTCTGTCAGAGATTGGCCGCGATACCAACAACAAGATCCAGCGCTATAAAGGGCTTGGGGAGATGGATGCAGAGCAGCTCTGGGAGACAACTATGGATCCGGAAAGAAGAATTCTGCTGAGGGTAACTATGGACGAGGAGGCCTCTTCAGAAATCGATTTGACCTTTACTACTCTGATGGGAGATAAGGTAGAGCCGCGGAGAGAATTTATAGAGGCTAATGCCAAATATGTAAAGAACCTGGATATTTGATAGATATCCCCCTTAGACTCTTAAGTTTGAACAGGCAAAACAGGGGATGACAGCCCCGTAAAAGGAGAAAACAATGGAAGACAATATTTTTGATAAAGTCCATGAGGTAGATTTGCAGAAAACAATGGAAACCTCTTATATTGACTATGCTATGAGCGTTATCGCCGCCCGTGCTCTTCCGGATGTAAGAGATGGACTGAAGCCGGTGCAGAGGCGTGTGCTCTATTCAATGATAGAGCTGAACAACGGACCAGATAAACCCCACAGGAAATGCGCCCGTATTGTAGGTGATACCATGGGTAAGTATCACCCTCACGGCGACAGTTCTATCTACGGAGCACTGGTGAATATGGCCCAGGAGTGGTCAACCCGTTATCCGCTGGTAGACGGACACGGAAACTTTGGTTCCGTGGACGGCGACGGCGCTGCGGCTATGCGTTATACAGAAGCCAGATTAAGCAAGATCTCAATGGAGATGCTGGCAGATATTAATAAAAATACCGTGGACTTTGCGCCGAACTTCGATGAGACGGAGAGAGAGCCTGTAGTCCTTCCTTCCAGGTATCCCAATCTTCTGGTCAACGGTACTTCTGGTATAGCCGTAGGGATGGCCACCAATATTCCTCCCCATAATCTCCGGGAGGTGATAAATGCTGTTGTCAGAATCATTGATAACATTATAGAGGAAGACAGAGATACAGAGATAGAGGAAATTTTAGAGGTAGTAAAAGGGCCGGATTTTCCTACAGGCGCAACCATTTTGGGAACCCGGGGAATCGAGGAAGCTTACCGCACAGGAAGAGGAAAGATCCGTGTACGGGCAGTGACAAATATTGAGACTCTTCCCAATGGCAAAAGTCAGATTATAGTCACAGAACTGCCCTATATGGTAAATAAAGCAAGGCTTATAGAAAAGATAGCGGAATTGGTGAGAGATAAGAAGATTGACGGTATCGTAGATCTGAACGACCATTCCAACCGAGAAGGTATGAGAATCTGTATTGATCTGAGAAGGGATGCCAATGCCAATGTGGTCTTAAATCAGCTCTATAAACATACACAGCTCCAGGATACCTTCGGGGTTATTATGCTGGCACTTGTAAACAATGAGCCTAAGGTACTTAATCTTCTGGATATGCTCCGGTTCTATCTGAAACATCAGGAAGAGGTTGTAACCAGGAGAACACAGTATGATCTGAATAAAGCGGAAGAGCGTGCCCACATATTAGAGGGACTTTTAAAGGCACTGGATCACATTGATGAGGTAATCCGTATTATCAGGAGTTCCAGAAATACACAGATTGCCAAAGAGGGATTAATCGAAGCCTTTGACTTATCCGAGGTGCAGGCACAGGCGATCGTAGATATGCGTCTGCGCGCACTTACAGGTCTGGAAAGAGAAAAGCTGGAAAATGAATATCAGGAATTGATGGAAAAAATCCGTCAGTATAAAGCAATCCTGGCAGACCGTAATCTTCTCCTTAGAATTATCAGGGAAGAGATTCTGGCAATTTCAGAGAAATATGGGGATGAGAGGAGAACATCCATCGGATTTGATGAGTATGATATATCCATGGAGGATCTAATCCCTAAGGATAATACAGTCATCGCCATGACAAAACTTGGATATATCAAAAGAATGACGGTAGATAATTTCCGCAACCAGAACAGAGGCGGCAAAGGCATTAAAGGGATGCAGACGATAGAAGATGACTATATCGAAGAACTGCTGATGACAACAACACATCACTATCTGATGTTCTTTACCAATACCGGCAAGGTTTACAGAATCAAGGCTTATGAGATTCCGGAGGCCAGCCGGACCGCAAGAGGAACTGCCATTATTAATCTGCTTCAGTTATCTCCCGGGGAGAAGATAACAGCAGTGATCCCGATTCATCAATATGAAAAAGGGCATTATCTCATGATGGCTACCAAAAAAGGGCTTATTAAAAAGACACCCATCACGGATTATGAACATGTTCGTAAGACTGGACTTGCCGCTATTACTCTGAGAGATGAGGATGAATTGATCGAAGTGAAGTCTACGGATAACCGCAAGGATATTATTCTGGTGACAAAGTTCGGTCAGTGTATTCGTTTCAGGGAAACAGACGTAAGAAGTACAGGAAGAACATCTATAGGGGTCAGAGGGATGAATCTTGCCGACAATGATGAAGTGATAGGCATGCAGCTGAATTCTCAGGGAGATTATCTCCTGATTGTGTCGGAATACGGTATGGGTAAGATGACCTCCATGGGTGAATTTACGAGTCAGAACAGAGGCGGCAAAGGGGTAAAATGCTATAAGATCATGGAGAAGACAGGAAACGTGATCGGGGCAAAGGCAGTGAATATGGATAATGAGGTAATGTTGATTACCACTGAGGGAATCATTATCCGTCTGTCATGTAAAGATATCTCTGTGCTGGGAAGAATAACTTCAGGAGTTAAGCTTATGGATCTGAAGGATGGAGTGTCCGTGGCCAGTATTGCCAAAGTAAGGGAAAAGTCAGAGGAATCAGAGCCTAAAAATGAAGAGTCGGGAGCTGAAGAGGAAGAAGAGGAAAAACAAGATAAGGAATAATCAGATAAGGGGATAGAACCCAGGGAGCACGGAAGAATGAAGAAATTAAAAGGGGTAGGAGTCATACTTCTCGCAGCTGCTGTTTTACTCAGCGGCTGCGGGGTGAAAGTAAGCAATAATTCGCCGGAGAGCGTTGTAAAATCTCTGGTCAATGCGTATCAGTTTGAAGATGAGGACGCAGTTAAAAAGTGTTTCGGCATTGGAAAAAAGGATAAGGCAGATGCAGATGTCCAAAAAGAAATAGATTACAATTTGAAGTATTTTAAGGCACATGGGGCAAAGGATATCAATTTTGAAAAGTGTGAGTCACTGGGGACCTTCAATGGTTATGACTTGGTTTATGTAATCTATGACTATGAGATAAAAAAGACAGCCACTACAAAGAATAAAAAAGGCAAAAACGAGAAGAAGACGGTAAAGCTTCAGGCTCCGGCTATCAGTACATACTTTGTAAAGAAAAAGGATAAAGAATATTTTGTGGTTCCGGGTAAGGATATTACAACAGAGATGAGTGATATTTCCAAAGAACAGTATGCAAAGTTTGTAAAGACCGAGGATTATGAAGATTATGAAAAGCGCTATAGCAAATTTATAAAAGAGAATCCGGATTATGAGAATGATATTTCAGAGGCGCTGGATAAATTGCTAAAAGGCGGCGGCAAAGAAAAAAAATGATGAGGGGAAGGGACTTTGAATCAATCTTTTGATTTATAAGTTCCTTTCTGAGGTTTACAGATAGAAAAAGAAGACGGCAGGAGGAACGTAAGGATGAGAGAACTCAGCGTAGGGCAGCTTACTGCAAATATTAAGGAAATGTGTATCGAGGCAAATTATAATTTGTCACCTGATATGGTGCGTCGTATGGACGAGGCAGTCAGCAAAGAAGAGTCTGCCCTGGGGAGGCAGATACTGGAACAATTGCAGGAGAATCTGGAAATTGCAGATAAAGACAGGATCCCTATCTGCCAGGATACCGGTATGGCTGTTATATTTCTGGAAGTAGGGCAGGAGGTTCATTTTACCGGGGGAAGTGTTGAGGATGCAGTACACGAAGGTGTGCGGCAGGGTTACCGGGAAGGGTATCTGAGAAAATCAGTGGTCAAAGATCCCATTTACAGAGAGAATACAAAAGATAATACCCCTGCTGTTATTCATTATTCCATTGTTACAGGAGATCAGGTGAAGATTACGGTTGCCCCTAAGGGGTTCGGCAGCGAAAATATGAGCAGAACTTTTATGCTCAAACCTGCGGACGGTATAGAGGGGGTAAAAAGCGCGATCCTCACAGCTGTCAGGGATGCAGGTCCTAATGCATGTCCGCCTATGGTTGTAGGCGTTGGAATAGGAGGTACTTTCGAAAAGTGTGCCTTAATGGCAAAAGAAGCACTTACCAGAGATACTGACAGCAGATCGCCGATCCCCTATGTCAGGGAATTAGAAGAGGAGATGCTGGAAAAGATCAATCGATCCGGAATCGGCCCGGGTGGATTGGGAGGCAGAATCACTGCATTGGCAGTCAACATTAATACCTATCCCACACATATTGCAGGTCTGCCAGTGGCTGTGAATATATGCTGCCATGTCAACCGCCACGCTGTCAGGATAATATAAGAGAAATCATAGTTATAGTACTGAATTCAGGGAGGATATCAGATGAATAAGCATATTACAGCACCGCTTGACAATGAAACCGCCGGTGAGCTGAGAGCGGGAGATTATATATATATTACCGGCACTATTTATACAGCCAGGGATGCTGCCCATAAAAGAATGGAGGAGGCACTGGAGAGAGGAGAAGAGCTGCCCCTGGATGTGAAAAATAATATTATCTATTATATGGGACCTTCCCCTGCCAGAGAGGGCCGGCCCATCGGCTCTGCAGGTCCGACAACAGCCAGCCGCATGGATAAATATGCCCCTCGTTTATTAGATATGGGATTAAAGGGAATGATAGGTAAGGGAAAAAGGACTCCTCAGGTATTAGACGCTGTGGTGCGCAACGGTGCGGTCTATTTTGCAGCAGTGGGGGGAGCCGGAGCCCTGCTCTCAAAATGTATTATCTCCTCTGAAATTATTGCCTACGAGGATCTGGGTACGGAGGCAATAAGAAGGCTTGAGGTAAAGGATTTTCCTGTCATTGTAGTAGCGGATTGTAAAGGGAATAATCTCTATGAAACCGCGATCAAAGAATATTGTACAGAAAATTAAGACAAAAGGGATGGAATCATGAAAAGAATTATATTAATGGTTTTATATAATATTATACTTGTCCCATATCTCTATATTAAATTATGTTATTATGCTTCCCATGCGGACAAATATCCGGAGGCTGAGAGATATGAGGTTCTCAAGCTGATTGACCGGCGCGCCATGAAAGGCGGAAGAATCACAATAGATGCCCATGGAGTGGAAAATCTCCCCGACAAGGATGGATTCATATTTTTCCCAAATCACCAGGGGCTATTTGATGTGCTGGCTATTCTTCAGGCCTGTCCCCGCCCCTTTTCTGTTGTTATGAAAAAAGAAATTCAAAATACTCCCTTTCTGAAGCAAGTATTTCAGTGCATGAAAGCATATGCCCTGGACAGAGATGATGTGAGGCAGTCTATGAAAGTGATTCAACAGGTGGCTGCAGAAGTGAAAAACGGAAGAAACTATCTCATTTTTGCCGAGGGGACCAGAAGCCGGAACAAAAATGAATTATTGGAGATGAAAGGCGGAAGTTTTAAAAGTGCAACCAAATCTCAGTGTCCTATTGTTCCGGTGGCTCTTATTAACTCCTATCAGGCGTTTGATACAAAGTCAATAAAAAAGCTTACTGTACAAGTTCATTTCTTGAAGCCCCTTTATTATGAAGAATATAAAAATATGAAATCCACGGAGATTGCTGCTGAAGTAAAATGTCGTATTGAGACTGTAATAAGGGAAAATGAGTAAAATTTATAGGCACATTAATACAGATTTATGGTGAAATAATGTAAGAAATGACTTAAAACTGGGCATAATGAAGTTGGGGATTAATTCCAAATACAGCTGTAAAAGAGTTATGGAAAATATTATGAAAAATCTTGTTGAAAATTATTGACAAAACAGTTTTTAGCAAGTATAATAACATGTGCGTCACCGAATTGGGAACGCATATAATTATTCTAGTTAGGCATTTGGAGAAGTACTCAAGTGGCTGAAGAGGTGCCCCTGCTAAGGGTATAGGTCGTTTACGCGGCGCGAGGGTTCAAATCCCTCCTTCTCCGGTTTTTGCTAAAATAATTATAAAAAAGCCTTGACAGTCAATGGTAAGATATGGTAGTATATCAAAGTTGCTGTTAGGCAATGAAAAAAAGTAAAAAAGTTGTTGACAAGGCGTACTGCTTATGATATTATATAAAAGTTGCTGTGAGTCACAAGGAGATAACTGATAAAAAGAAATTGAAAAAGTTATTGACAGACACGACAGCCTGTGGTAATATTTAAGAGTTGCTGCTGAGATAAGAAATCAGCCGACAACAGCAAGCACTTTGATAACTAAACAGTGAAACACATTAACCTGAAAATTCTAAAAAAGTAACATTTTTGGGATGAGTAAAAATCCTTAAAAACAGTAAAAGGGATAAATTAGCCAAAGTTAATTTTGAACTTGGACAACTCTTGAACGAAAGTTCAATACTTTATCAGAGAGTTTGATCCTGGCTCAGGATGAACGCTGGCGGCGTGCTTAACACATGCAAGTCGAACGAAGCATATAGAGACGAGTATTTCGGTATGAGTAACTATATGACTGAGTGGCGGACGGGTGAGTAAC
>NZ_AP031453.1:1942500-1950000 GCF_042848515.1 Lactonifactor longoviformis
AGGTCCTGCGCCGAAAATGTCCGGGGCTGAAACACGACACCGAAGCTGAGGAATCACGCAAGTGATTGGTAGAGGAGCATTGTTAACGCGAAGAAGCGGTACCGTAAGGAGCCGTGGAGTGTTAAGAAGAGAGAATGCCGGAATGAGTAGCGAGAAAAAGGTGAGAATCCTTTTGGCCGAATATCTAAGGTTTCCAGAGTAAAGCTGATCTGCTCTGGGTAAGTCGGGGCCTAAGGCGAGGGCGAAAGCCGTAGCCGATGGACAACAGGTTGAGATTCCTGTACTGCAATATAACAGAACTGTGGGGACACGGAAGGAAAGTGGGAGCCGGAAACGGAAAATCCGGTGCAAGCGAGGTAGGAGTTCAGTAGGCAAATCCGCTGAACAATCCGAAGGCGTGATGCGGACCGAACTAAAGTAGGGAAGCCCATGAGCCGGCCGTCAAGAAAAGCCGCTATTGTTTATATTGTACCCGTACCGTAAACCGACACAGGTGGATGAGGAGAGAATCCTAAGGCCGACGGAAGAAGCATTGTTAAGGAACTCGGCAAAATGACCCCGTAACTTCGGGAGAAGGGGTGCCACCGAAAGGTGGCCGCAGAGAATAGGCTCAAGCAACTGTTTAGCAAAAACACAGGTCTATGCAAAACCGAAAGGTGAGGTATATGGGCTGACGCCTGCCCGGTGCTGGAAGGTTAAGGGGAGAGGTTAGACGCAAGTCGAAGCTTTGAACTTAAGCCCCAGTAAACGGCGGCCGTAACTATAACGGTCCTAAGGTAGCGAAATTCCTTGTCGGGTAAGTTCCGACCCGCACGAAAGGCGTAATGATTTGAGCACTGTCTCGACAATGCATCCGGTGAAATTGAAGTACCAGTGAAGATGCTGGTTACCTGCGCCAGGACGGAAAGACCCCATGGAGCTTTACTCCAGCTTGATACTGGGATTCGGTATTGCATGTACAGGATAGGTGGGAGACGAAGAAGTGGTGACGCCAGTTGCCATGGAGTCAATGTTGGGATACCACCCTTGCAGTATTGGGTTTCTAACCAACCGCCGTGACCCGGCGGTGGGACAATGTCAGGCGGGGAGTTTGACTGGGGCGGTCGCCTCCGAAAGGGTATCGGAGGCGCTCAAAGGTTCCCTCAGAATGGTCGGAAACCATTCGAAGAGTGCAAAGGCAGAAGGGAGCTTGACTGCGACACCGACGGGTGGAGCAGGTACGAAAGTAGGACTTAGTGATCCGGTGGTATAAAGTGGGATTGCCATCGCTCAACGGATAAAAGCTACCCTGGGGATAACAGGCTTATCACTCCCAAGAGTTCACATCGACGGAGTGGTTTGGCACCTCGATGTCGGCTCATCGCATCCTGGGGCTGTAGTAGGTCCCAAGGGTTGGGCTGTTCGCCCATTAAAGCGGTACGCGAGCTGGGTTCAGAACGTCGTGAGACAGTTCGGTCCCTATCCGGCGTGGGCGTAGGATATTTGAGAGGAGCTGACCTTAGTACGAGAGGACCGGGTTGGACTGACCACTGGTGTACCGGTTGTTCCGCCAGGAGCATGGCCGGGTAGCCAAGTCGGGAAGGGATAAACGCTGAAGGCATCTAAGCGTGAAGCCCCCCTCAAGATGAGATATCCCATTCCTTAAAGGAAGTAAGACCCCTTGAAGACGACGAGGTAGATAGGGCAGAGGTGGAAGTGCAGCAATGCATGGAGCTGACTGTTACTAATCGGTCGAGGGCTTGACCTGAACACTTAGGGAAGCCAAAGGCAGTGAGGCGAGACGCAAGTTGAGCCGGAACTGGTAAGAGGCAAATCTAAGTACAACGGAAAAGTGTTGCAAAGTGGAAAAAGAAGATGTAAAATCGTATATGTAGTTTTGAGAGTACATAAAAAGAAGAAGTGGCTAGGGATGGCCACTTAAAGTCGTATAAAGGGGATTAGTTCAATGGTAGAGCACCGGTCTCCAAAACCGTCGATGGGGGTTCGAATCCCTCATCCCCTGGAGAGAAGAAGTCCTGCAGATGTAATGTCTGCAGGGCTTTTTTGTATTATATGAGTTAAAGACGGCAAAGGGTAAAATCTCCTAATTACAAAACGCAAGTAAAATCAAGCAGAAACATTTCCAATTCTTTATAATAGTTGCAGGACGGTTGAAAGAGGTGATTTAATGTACGAATGGCAGAAACAAATTCAAGTAATTGTGGATGAAATAGATGAGTGTATGAAAGGTCATAGCGATGAGGCTTTAACTCTGCGCTTTTTAGCTCGGAAGCTGGGTTACTCTGAATATCATACAACAAGAAAGTTCAAAGAGATCTCGGGGATGCAGTTTAGAGAGTATTTACGTCAGAGAAAGTTGGCCTTTGCATTAAAGGAGGTTCGTGATAGCGATAAGAGCCTTCTGGATATTGCCTTTGATTATGGTTTTTCATCCCATGAAGCCTTTACCAGATCTTTCAAAGGAACTTATGGTGTTACGCCCAGTGAGTATCGGAGGAATCCTAAGCCTGTCGTTCTCCGTACAAAAATAAGTCCATTTGACCGTTACTTTTTCGGATTAGGAGAAATTGGTATGATAAAAACAACAGAAGGTGTAAAGGTATATTTTGTTACGATACCAGCACACAAATTTTTGTACATCAAAAACTATGAGAGCAACGGATACTGGGATTTTTGGCAAAAGCAAAGTCTTATTGAGGGACAAGACTATGAAACAATCTGCGGATTACTTGATAGTATTAAAGGAAAATTGGACGACGGCGGGGGGAGCGAAGCCAACTGTGGAAGCGGTCAGATTATGGCTTATATGAATGACCCCAAGGGCAGGCTGTGTGATTGGGGGATACCGCGCTCAGAGTGTTGGGGGGTACGGCTCCCACTAGACTATAGAGGGGAAGTCCCGCCTCAAATGTCTATGGACGACATTCCGGAAAATGAATATATTGTTTTTGAACATGGACCATTTGATTACGAACAAGAAAACTGCAGCGTTGAGGAAAAGATTGAGGCAGCAATGGCAGCTTTTGATTATACCGGGGCTGGTTACTGCCTGGATACTTCTCCCGGAAGAATCATGTATTTTTATTACAATCCAGAACAGTATTTTAAGTATATCAGGCCAGTAAAAAAACTAGATAAAGTCTATAACACGTCCAGCGAAAAATAAAATATGGTTGTACGGTGTAAGAGACCATAAATGGGCTTGTTGGGAAGAATTCCCAACCCTCCGATTTTCCTCTCACTACCTGCAACACCGAGCAGAGCAATTTTGCCGAAGTTTTGAGAGAAATTTTTTAAAATATTTTTTGACTTCTTAATATGAGAAAATTAAAAAATGCTAAAGAGGGAGTTAAAAATCATGATTGATATAGGTTTAAGAATATGTTAGACTGTATTCATCTTAATTTAATGTTTCAGACGTAGGGAAAGAAGTGATTTGTATGTGTATCAACACGAAAAAGAGAAACAAAGGTTTTCTCCATGCAAAGCCAGTAGATTGCGACGGTTGCATGGAGTAAAATAGTCGCAAAATAAAATGCTGGCTTTGTAACTTGACTATCGTAATCAAGGAGGAAGCCCGTATGAAATATAAAAATGCAAAAATCATTCTTCCGGACGCATTGGTAAAAGAGCTACAAAGATATGTTCAAGGCGAATATATTTATGTTCCTATCGAACAGAAACAGCAGAAGCGTTGGGGGGAAGTTTCCGGTTATCGGAAAAACTTAGAGCAGCGTAATCAGCAGATAAAACAAGAATATCAAAGCGGTATTTCTATGAATTGCCTTGCTGAAAAATATTGCTTATCTTTCTACGCTGTTCGGAAAATCATATATCAAAAGTAACCGTAAGGGGCTGCCAAGTGCAGTCTCTTATTTTATTACATAGGAAACTTCATTCCCTATGTAATAAAAACCTCCGGGGGATCACACTGCGGCGGAAAGGAAGATACTGCCTGCGACAGCCCGCTGCAGGCGGAGATTGCGCTTTTGCGCAATCTTTCTTATACCAATCATTTCGGTATCATACAGTGTATAGAATGTCTATCAGAAAGACTGTAAAATAAAGATGAAACATACAAAGATTTTATGAAAGGCGGCACTACTATGTGTACTAGATTCGTTTATCGTGGGAGTAATATGATAACAGGCTTTAATTTTGACATTGACCTTTCTGTGTGGACGCATAAAGTAATGAACGAAAAAGAGTGTTTCTATATCGGGATTTTGCGTCCAGACGGATCCTATCATTCTTATCATGGAGTAAATCAAAACGGAAATGTAGGAACGTTGTTATATGTGCATGGCAATTCTGCCGGAGCGTATCAAGACGGCGATGACTGTATGACGATTGCTGATTTGACAGAGCAATTTATCAAGGCGCAGGTTTCCTTTGATGAGGTTCTTCAAATTGTTAAGTCAAAGAAAATTGTTTATGCACCAGACTCTACCATGCAGGCAATGTTGTCTGATTTTCATGGGCGTACATTGGTAATTGAACCGGGAATTGGTTATCGGGAAGAACAAAGTAAGTATTCTCTGATAACAAATTACTCATTGATAAAGCCGGAAAGCACGAAAGATTTTATTGTACCGGATGATAATAGGTATGAGTTGGCTTTGCAGTTTTTAGATAGCTATAAAAATGATTTTTCAATTTATGACGCATTTACATTGCTTAACACTGTCCGGCAAGAGGGCGCGTGGGCGACCAGAGTTTCATTTGTTTACTCTGCAAATGAACGAACCGTGTATTATACAGAAAATAACCATTTTGAACATATCAACAAATTTATTTTTCCGTTTGACGAATAAGAAGGGAGCAGATATGCCACAGAAAATTTATCCCCGTTCAAAGGACAAAGAAACTGTCTATTTAAAAAGTGTCATCAGTAATCCCAATATTATAATCGGTGATTACACAATATATAACGATTTTGTCAAAGAGCCAAAGGATTTTGAGAAGAACAATGTTTTGTATCACTACCAAATCAATCAGGATAAACTGATAATAGGTAAATTTTGTTCGATTGCCTGCGGAGTAAAATTTATATTCAACAGTGCAAATCACAGTTTATCTTCGCTTTCTGCCTATCCATTCCCTATATTTTTTGAAGAATGGAATTTAGATGTAAAGGATATTACACAAGCGTGGGATAACAAAGGAGATATTGTTATCGGAAATGATGTTTGGATTGGTTATGAAGCAGTCATTTTAGCAGGCGTTACAATTGGAGATGGTGCTATTATCGGAGCGCGAGCAGTTGTCACGAAAGATGTCCCGCCTTATACAATCGTAGGCGGTGTACCTGCAAAACCTATACGAACAAGATTTAATCAAGAAACGGTTGATACATTGCTTAAAATAAAATGGTGGGATTGGTCTAAAGAAAGAATATTCCGAAATATCGCTGCTATTCAATCCGGCAATCTTAAACAATTAAACTAAATCTGCCTTTATGCTAAGCAAAATAGTCCATACTTATCTGGGAGACAAAGGGATTTTTGTCATAAAAGTTTGTATTTTAAAACAGGATATTCCGACTATATAAATGAACTATCAAATCATATATTGCACTTAAATTACTCATATTGCCAAACGTCTATGCTGTTTTGCGGCTGCATACGTGTTTATTGTAAGTACGCCTGGCGGCGCACGTTTCTAACGGGCTGGAGTCCTGAATCCGACACAAATTCTTAGCGATAGAGAAAAGAAACGACGACAGATGGTATTTACTATATTGCTGCCCGGATTAGTTATAGGCGGTAATAACGAGGTAAACACCAACTGACGGTTGACTTCTACACAGTGGGAGAGAGCTTTGGTCATACGCTACAGACGCTATTTTGGCGTAGGGTTAAAACAGAAGAAAGAAGTCCTTGACGCATACCACAGCAGTAGGAAAAACAGATCCGTCAAAAGCATAGAAAGTATAGCCGGAGGGAGCAATAGGTTCCATATCTTACCATTGAAAATCGAACACTAGTTCCTATATAATGATGGCAAAGGAGTGGTATCATGAAGGCAGGAGATATCTGTTACTTTATAGAAAACGGTCACAGAATTAAACAGGCCATTATTACAGGGATACAAGGAGATTTGGTGACTTTAAGATACGATTGTTATAAAGGGATCAGGCTGCGGCAAAGCCGACTGTACAAAACTGAGCAGGAGGCACTTGAAAGCGTGATTCCTGCCGCACCAAAACGTCAGGCAAATCCATATCTGTATTTGCACTGAAATCTTTAGTGTTCTGACAGGAATTTGATTGCACTGGGCATTTGTCAAGCGTCCACAGTACACGGACTATTAACTGGACTATAATACACCCCCGTAATTAGCGGGGGTGCAAACATTACAAGGAATGATTATTTAACGAGATACCTTTTTTCGATTTTCTGGTATTGCCAGGCTATCCAGGCTATGCCAGCGGTACAGGACAAAACAAAGAAGATGACAGAAGCAACAGGATACCAGAATACAATTAATCCTGTGATAAAACACGGAATAGAGCATATGCACCACAGGCGGCTGATTTCCCGGTTGTAAGCTGACAGGTCCTTTACATCTGAGGCTAATACAGGTATAGTGGTCCAAAGTCGCATAGGCTTTTTCATTTTTCGTACATAGATTCCGACTCCCAGCAATAAAAAAGCTCCGCCCCACATGATTAGCAAATAAAAAATATGATCCTTCATAAGCCCACCTCCTTATGCAAAGGGTATAATGCTAGTTAATATTTATTCATCTTATCTTTAGTTTAATACGAATAGTCTGCAAAGTCAAATCCAAATCATGTATCATAACATATCCTTCTTTTTATACATCAGCGACATAAAATCCTACAAAAAGATACATAGATAAGTGTGTAAATCACGCTGAAAAATGGCTTTATGATTTTTCGGAAAATAGTATTGCAGGGGATAGTGCAAGATGATAAGATGATTCTTGAGGCAAATGTAGGCAAAGGAAAAAGAAGGCGGTTGGGTATTGGGAACATTAATTAATGTAGCAGCAGTTTTGTTAGGCGGAGGAATTGGAACTTTTATTAAAGGAAACATTCCCCGAAGATTGGAAGAGATCTTAATGCAGTCCATGGGGCTCTGCGTGATTTTCATAGGGATAAGCGGTGCACTTACCGGCATGTTGAAACCTGCTGGGAATGGGTTAGAGTCCCAGGGGACAATTCTGTTGATCGCGTCTTTGGTACTCGGCTCTTTGTTGGGAGAAGCGTGTAATATTGAATACCATGTGGAGCAGCTGGGAGAACGCCTGAAGAAGCTTGTCAACGCACAGGAAGATACAGGGTTTGTTGCCGGATTTATGAGCAATACGCTGGTGATCTGTATTGGGGCTATGGCGGTGGTGGGAGCACTGCAGGATGGATTTTCGGGAGACTACTCTATGCTTGCAGCAAAAGCAATTTTAGATGGAGTCATCACTATGATATTTGCGGCATCCTTTGGGATAGGGCCGCTATTTTCCGCGCTCCCTCTGGGC
>NZ_AP031453.1:4255000-4400000 GCF_042848515.1 Lactonifactor longoviformis
CTCCGTTCCCCTAAGCTAAGTCCTACCAGCTGCTAAACTCGTCAGGAAAGCCTTCCTCGTTAATCAGCTGGTGGACTGGATCTTCGGCTCACTCCACTTAACCTCCCTGACTGGTCCCTATCCCCCGGCCCCTGGCCTGGCCCTGTCTCCCCGGTGCTCCCTTCTATATCCTGGCAAAGGCTCACTTCACATTCACGGAAAACGGGTGGGGAAGGTCGGGAGTTGTACACTTTTCCTCTACTTATTTCTCACTATTGGCGACTTGATGTTTGGGATAAACTGCCAAAAATCTCCCCCTGGAACTTCCCTATACCCAGGTGAAAGAAATCCCGCGGCGGCGGGCTGGCCGGTTCGGACAGGAGGGAGGCTTAAGTTCCGCGGACGATTCCGCAGGAGTAACTAGAGAGTCTTTGGCAAAACCGGGATTCACGCTGGAGATTTTTTCGGCAGTCCAGGCCGAAAAAAAGTGAGCATGGGCAGGGAATGCACATAAAGCATTCTTTGCACATACGAACGGTGCTCCGGCGGGGATTCCGGTTTTGTCTTAGACTCTCTTCACGACGGAGGTGTCCCCGGAACTTAAGCCTCCCTCCTGTCCGAACCGGCCAGCCCGCCGCCGCGGGATTTCTTTCACCGTCCCCCGCCACCACATACACTCCGACTTGAATCACTTTAAGCTGAAGTCCAAGCGCTACACTCCTAAATCCCAATTTTCCATTTTTACGAAAACTCTCCAAAATTCTTTACATAAACACACTTGGTAGTATATAATATAAAAGGAAGACCAGAACTTTTTACGGTTTTTAACATAGATTAATAGATAGGATGTGATTATAATGAAGATAGAAAAAATCAACGATAACCAGATTCGCTGCACACTTACCCAGGCTGACCTGGAAGACCGTCAGATTCATTTGAGTGAACTGGCCTATGGGACAGAAAAAGCAAAGACTCTGTTTCGTGATATGATGCAGCAGGCTAATTTCAAATTTGGTTTTGAGGCTGACAACATCCCTCTGATGATAGAAGCAATACCGGTTACACCTGACAGCATTATTTTAATCATAACAAAAGTAGAAGATCCGGAGGAACTGGATACCAGATTTTCCAAATTTGCCCCATTTTTAGAGAATGGAGGTTCGGAAGAAAGTCCTGTAGAATTTGAAGGTGCGGACGATATCCTGGATATCTTCCAGAAGATTTATGAAGCTAAATCCAAAGCACTGAATAAAAAGAAATCCTCCAAATCCGATGCTAAGGTTACCCCTGAAGTACCCATTAATCTGGTAAGGGAATATCAGTTCTCCAACATTGATCTGGTAATAGCCGCCTCCCATGGTCTGAATCATTTCTACAAAGGAGATAATTCACTCTATCAGGATCAGCGTACCGGGAATTATGTTCTGATTATCCATCAGTCCGGCCACTCGCCGGAAGAATTCAATAAGATATGCAATATTCTGTCGGAGTATGGAAGGGGCAGGTCTTTTACATCCGGAGGCGAGGCATACCTGGTGGAACACGGAGATTGTATCCTTTCCAGAGATGCACTCCAAAAACTTTATCATTTGTAAAATATCTAAGGGCCGCAGAGCTTTCCTCTGCGGCCCTGTTTTGGCATATACCGACAGCCTTCCGCAAAAATAAGGCCGGGAACATCTCCCGGCCTTAAAAATCAGCTTTTTATAGATTTATTTGTTTGCCAAAAAATCATTGATCTGACTCTCTAATGTGTCTGCGTCAATGCCGTGTACCATGGCAGCCTCTGCCAGAGATTCTCCCTGTGCGGACGGGCATCCGATACAGTGCATTCCTGCTCTCATAAGAATCGGAACAATATTTTCATCAAGCTGGATCAGCTGTCCAATTGTCATTTCTTTTGTGATCTGCATTGGTCATTTCCTCCTTCATTGGTTTTGTCCTATCATTATAATACCATTTTAGATGATATTCAACCACTTTTGGCAACATCCCGTTTTCTTTACGGTTTCCATGGATTTCCTTTACCAATTGTTTAGAAATTTATACTTGTATTCTAATACTAAATAGTTTAAAATGACTCTAGAAACTAATCTAAGTTTTAACGAAAATGAGGGATAAGGAGGATAATACATATGGCATACGTAATTACAGACGAATGTGTAAGCTGCGGAACATGCGAAGGCGAATGTCCTACAGAAGCAATCAGCCAGGGCGATGACAAATATGTAATCGACGCTGATGTTTGCGTAGACTGCGGAACATGTGCAGAAGCTTGCCCTACAGACGCTATTGTAGAAGGCTAATATATTTTAACTAACACAACAGAGGATTAGGCATAATGTCTAATCCTCTGTTTTCTATATCCAGCTGCAGTCCCGAAATGCCAGGATTTCCTCTTTTAAGTTCTCCGGGATAGGAATCTGGGAAAAGCCCTTCAGGTGGGCATCGCGCCCTTCGGTTATCAACACGCAGCTCCCCCGCTCCATAGCAATATTATGCCACATCATGGCAGGCACATTATAAGTAATTCCCTCTCTCAGAGGTATTAAGCCGCTCTCATGGGCAGCACTGTCATAGATAATCAAAAATGCTCTTCCCCTTACAAGTGTAAAAGTCTCATCTGTAAAATCGTGCTGATCCAGCTTTTCTAACGCTTCCGGTTCCTGTTCGGGGGTATAATTAAGCTGTGCCAGCTGCCAGTTCTCCGTGAGTACCAGGGGTTTGTATCCATACCCCTCATGATACAATGGTTCTAATCTCATTCTGCATCCTTTCTGACAGTATGTTTATTCAGTCTGTAAAATCTCCAGATATTCTCTGCTCCCATATTTTCTCACTGCTTCAACCATCGCCGTCACGTTCTCGGGTTTTGTATTCGCTCCCAGTGCACAGCCTGAGCTTACAATAATCCCTCTGCCCCGGGTAGCCTCAATAATCTTTTTCACCTGTGCCTCTACCTGGACCGGTGTCCCCAGATACATAGGATCACTGGGATTGATATTCCCCATGAGCACTGTATTTTCCGGAACCAAAGCACGCGCTTTCCCCATGTCCACTTTCCAGTCAACCTCCAGGATACGGGCTCCCGTATCCCCCATTTCTTTTATAATACCCGTGGTATCTCCGCAGATATGGATGGCATAGGGATGCTCTCTTGACTGAACCTCATCGACTGCCATTTTCTCCCAGGGAAATGCAAACTTACGGTAGGCAATGGGAGAGATTAGATTTGGACTGGCATATGCATCTCCCATACTTGCAGCATGGGCTCCGGCTTCCAGCTGCGCCTTTGCAAATCTCACATGAGCCTTTGTTGTCCAGGCCAGCGCATGCAGTATCACTTCCTCATCCTCTGTAATTAAATCTTCCATAAACTGCTGGGCACCACGAAGCAGGCACAGAAGATTAAAAGGTCCCTGATCTGCTCTCCCAATAATAAAGCATTCATCCCCCGCCTTTTCAGCAATGCGTTCTGTCACCTCCAGCCATTCCGGAAGCCTGCCGTCCCGAAGAGGATCCGGTAGAGAAAGGCCGTCTATTTCCCTGAGGTCTCTGAGCACAGGTTCGCTGTCCTTGACTACTGCAACATTATCCTCTCTGTATACCACACTGGCCCCGCATGCCTCTGCCAGTGAGGCGTCGTCCACATCAATTATGCAACCGTCATATCCGAATCTCTCCCGGCTGTTCAGATGGCATTTTGCCATAATATCCGGCTTTCTGTTGATCTGCCCTATGGAATATCCATCCATTTGGGCAGCAAACATAAAGCTCTGAGGAAGCACCGGCAATCGATCCGGAATCTCTCCTCTCAGAACCGCTTGGATCCGTTGTAGAGAATTCATAGCATATATCCTGCCTTTCTTCTATTTTTCATAATATCCATATTTCTCCGCAAGTTCATTTACTCTGCGAATCCGTTCAAAAGATGCACCTGGTACGACCTGATCGCCCACAGCCAGAACACTTCTGCCGTCACGGCACATCTCTTCAATAAGCGGAATGACAAATTGGTCAAATGCCTCATCGCTGTAATCCGGAGTAAAAAATCCACCCGGGATTCCGCCCCACAGAATTGCCTTTTCATTGGCAATATCCCGCATCTGGGAATACTTCATATCTCCCACCGGATAGGGGGTCAGTCCCTCCACAACATCAAAGCCGGCCTCACAGACTTCTGTAAGCAGAGGATTTACAGTGCCGTCCAGGTGAACGAAGGAGTGCTTTCCAGCCTTCCGGATTCGATCGGTCCATTTTCTTGAATAATCAAATGCATATTTCCGATACAGATTCCTGCCAATGGAACCGGAAGAAAGATTATCAGGGATCATAATGCATTCACAAGGCGCTTTCAACGCAATCTCACAGGCCTCCCCATGCTTTTTTTCCATAACTGCTATGGTTTCTTCCCACTCCTCCTCGGCATCCATAATCATATAAGTTACAGATTCTATTCCCGCCCGAAGGGCAATCATCTCCATAATAGGGCATTTCGGCATATAAACCAGCACAACCCCCTGTTCCCCTACGATCTGTGTCCTTTCCTCGGCCAGCTTATAGTTGGGTTCATAGAACGTATGCTCATAAAGATATCTTACTTTTTTCAGATCCTCTTCGTCCTTTACCATATGAATCCTGGGACCCCAGCTGTGAGTGGTAAACACATATTCCCATACCTCCTGCATATCTCCGTACGGGGTCTTAACCGTAGTTGTTCTGGTTGTCCCCTTAAGCTCTGTCACAACTTCCACTCCGTCGTATACTGTGTCAAAGGGAAAATATCCCTGGAGATAAAACCCCACATTGAGATCCCGGTGCAGTTCCATCAGGCCTTTGCCGTGAAACGGCGCCGCAAGCCCCTGGCTTAATATCTCCCGTTCTTCCAGTGACTGGTCTCTCAGATATTTCTCAGGCATAATTTTTTCATCATTTAAATAGTCGATCCAATAAGCCAGATCTCCGCACCATGGAATTCGGTCTATTTTCTCTCCCTTAAGCATTCCTAAAATTCTTTCTCTCGCTGTCATACTCCTGCTCCTTTACTCCACTTCAGGTAAGTGTAATGAATATTTTCTATACTGCTTCACCGTCTCTATCATTATAAAAATTCTGTCTGGCTGCCTGTGAGCCATAACAGTTAAAAATTGTTCTCTTCCATTCATAGACACTCTCCTTTTATGTCCTTGCCTGGATGGCACTGGAAAGCAGTTTCTCCTGTGTTGCCTCCTCTGCGGTATATTCCCCTACTATCCGCCCTCCCCGCATGACATAAATCCGGTCACAAACGCCCAATATCTCCTGCATTTCCGAGGACATTACCACAACTGCAAGCCCGCTTCTGGCCAGTGAATCCAGCAGTCCGTAGATCTCCGCTTTTGCTCCGACGTCAATCCCTCTGGTCGGCTCATCCACAATTAATACCTTCAGGTTCTTTTTGGCCAGCCATCTGGCAATCAATACCTTCTGTTGGTTTCCTCCTGACAGATTCACGATCAGCTGTTCCCGGTCAGGTGTCTTTATCCGAAGCTCTTCAATCATGCGATCCGTAATTTCTCTTTCTCTGGCACCTTTGATGACACCTTTTACAGAGCACCCTTCCATAGAAGAAATGGTTGTGTTCTTCTTTATGCCAAGATTGGGAAAGATTCCCTCGTCCTTTCGGTCCTCCGGTATAAATCCCATTCCCATTTTTACCGACTTTTCTTTAGAATTTTTTCCAACAGGTTTTCCGTAAATCTCTACAGTACCCTTCAGGCGGGGATCCTCCCCATAGACAGCCTTTGCCAGTTCCGTTCTTCCCGCTCCCATCAGGCCGCTGAATCCCACAATCTCGCCTCTTTTCACGTAAAAGTCAATATCCTTTACCTTTTCTGAGGTTAATCCCTCCACCTTAAGAGCGATTTCCTCTTCTGCACAATTTGATCTGCGGAACATTTCGTCCAGCTTTCGTCCTACCATAAGGTTAATCAGCCTGTCCTCCGTAGACTGACTGCCCTCCAAGCACTGAATAAATTCCCCATCCCTCAGAACAGTAATCCGGTCGCAAATTTCCAAAACCTCATCCAGCTTGTGAGAAATGTAAAGAATGCCTACCTTTTGTTCCTTCAGTTTTTTTACAATATGCAGTATAATTTCTATCTCCGTGGGAGCCAGGGCAGAGGTTGGCTCATCCATAATAATGACTCTGGGGTTCATAGATATGCTTCTGGCAATCTCTACCAGCTGTTTCTGGGCAATACTCAGATATCCTACCTTCCGTTTGGGATCTATCGACAGCCCAAGGCGCTCCAGGATAGTCCTGGTATCCTCATATAACTTTTTCCATCTCACAGTGCCTGCTGCGGTTCTTGGAAGACGTCCAAAATATATATTTTCTGCAACACTCAAACTATCCACCACATTCAGTTCCTGATACACCACAGCAATCCCCGACCGTATAGCATCGTTTGGGCTGTGAATCTGAGCCGGCTTCCCTTCGATGAGGTACTCTCCCTGGTTTGCCGTATGATAGCCGGCCATTACTTTGATAAGAGTTGACTTTCCCGCCCCGTTCTCTCCTACCAGTCCGTGTACCTCCCCCGGATAAACAGAAAGGGAAACGTCTCTCAGCGCATACACACCAGGAAAGGTTTTATGGATATGATTCAGCTGTATATATGGTTTTTGTTCCATACTGCACCTCCTGGTTTATTTGTTGTCAGTCTCTGCAGCAAATCTGGCCTGGGTTAATTTCCTGGTTGTCTGCATCTTCCGCCGCTCGTCAATATAAACCGCCAGTATAATCAGCACGCCCCGCATGATATCCTGCCAGAAGGAGGAGACATCCATCAGCACCATCCCGTTCGTCAGCACATACAGAGTCAGCACTCCAATCATAGCACCTCCCAGGCTTCCCCGTCCTCCGGACAGGCTCACACCGCCTATGATTACCGCCGCAATGACTGTCATTTCAAATCCGGTACCTGCAGTAGGCTGCCCTGAGGCCATTCTGGCACTTAGGATCACTGCCGCAAGGCCTGTCAGCATACCGGATATGGTATAAGTAATAATAATAATTTTATTCACCGGTATACCGGCCAGAGCCGCAGACCTCTGATTTCCTCCAATGGCATAGATGTAGCGGCCGTAAACCGTATGATTAAGAATGAAATAGAAAATAATGACCAGCACAAGTAAAATAATTACCGGGATGGGAATGGCACCGATCCTTCCAATCCCTATCTGCATATATGTTTTGTTAGTGGCCTGAAAAGAAACGGCATTGGTAGTTACGAGCGCCATGCCACTAATAATAGACATGGTACCCAGGGTACAAATAAGAGGAGTAATGTGCATCTTCGTTATGATCAGACTGTTAATAAACCCTACGGCAGCCCCCACTGCAAGTCCGGTAAGGACCGCTATGCACACACTGTCTGTCCGGTTCAAAGCCACAATAGCCGCGACTCCTGCAAGGCCCTGGACAGAACCAACCGAGAGGTCGATTCCGCCCAGCAGGATTACCATAGTCATCCCGATGGCACAGATTCCAATCTGTGAGGCCTGCCGCAGCACATTGATAATGTTGCCGCTGGTGAGAAACTTATCACTTAGCAGAGACATGAGAATACAAAGCGCCAATAATGTTAGAATCAGCGTAAATTGTTCATGTTGAAACACGTGCGACAACTTTTTCTTCTCTTTCATACGTCAGCTCTCCTTACTTCTGAAGCAGCGCATCAATAGCTGCAAACTCTGTGGTGTACGTTCCGTCACCGTTGTCTTTATAAAAATCCGCAAAATTATCTTTTGTTATTACCGTAGTCGGTATGGAATAAACCTCGGGAACCTCTTCTTTTGCGGCTGCCATCTTTGCCACATCAACTATGGCTGCCCCTACATAATCAGGAAACATAGCAACTGCAGCCTTGTACGGAGAGCCGGACAATAGAGCATCTCTTCCCACACTGCCCTCAAACCCAAATCCAAGCACTGTGAGTGCGCTCTCATCCAGACCGTGTTCCAGATATGCGTTCATGGCCCCTGTGGAGGAGTTATCATTAATGCCGAATATTACATTTACCTCCGGGTGGGCCGTCAGTGCATCCGTAGCTACCGCCAGAGAGTCCTCTTTCGTTCCGTTGCCGTCTACCTCCTGTGCCACAGTATAAGCCGCACCTGCTTTATCCAACCCTGAGAGAAATCCGTCTACACGATCTCTGCAGGCTTCATAAATGGGCTGCCCGACAATCAATATGTTCATCTCTATGCTATTATCCTTGGCATATTGGGCCATCCACTCACCAATGTGCTCTGCCGCATCAAAATCTGTAATTCCTACAAAACTGGTCATTCCGTCAAACTTGCTGGACTCTGCAATCAGGGGAATCCCAGCCTCTTCAGCCATAACAACCACAGAATTCAGAGCCGCGGGATCCACAGGGGTAATAATCAGCGCATCCACTCCCTGATTGATATAATTTTCCGCGTAGCTAATCTGTTTGCTGGAATCCATAGCTGCATCTGAGATAGAAAGTTCTACCTTCTTTTCCTCTGCCCTTCTCTCCGCTCCTGAGCATATATTCTGATACCATTCATGGCTCATATTACTTACGATGTAGCCGACTTCATATGTCTCCTCTGACGAAGCATCTTCCTTTTTCTCCTTCCCGGCATCGGCTTCCTTTTCTTCTGTCCCGGTATTCTCCGCCGGTGCATCCTCTTTTTTATCCCCGCATCCCATCAGTAACCCAGAAACCATAACCGCCGTCAGAACGAAAGAAATCCATCTTTTCTTCATATTTTTCCTCTCCCTTTACATTTTTCATCTTAATTAAGTATTTTCCTTCTCTTTCAACATATTGCACAGCATATCAATTGCAAAGGCTCCTCCTCTCCGAATAAATTTGTAAATTAATTCCAATTTCAAGTGCAATATTGTTTTTTTATTGTTGACTTTCTACAATTCACATTATATAATCATTAAAACTGTATTGCAATTAGTTTTATATGTAATACAAATTTAATGTATTGTTAAGGAAGTGACAATATGAACACCCCTGTAAACTGGAAAGATGACTACTACACCTCCAAAGAAAGAATTGTACTCACAAGTCAACAGCTGCGCGTTCCGGGGCTTAGGACCTTTGGCATGCACACGATGCAGGCTGCCATCTCTCCCCTGGTTCCGCATTTCCACGAAAACTCCTTTGAAATCACTTTTGTCACCAAAGGAGTAATTCTCTTCTATGCCAATGAGGCAGAATACAGAGTAAATGGAGGAGATGCCTTCATTGCCTTTCCCGATGAAGTCCACAGTACCAACGAAACCCCCATGTCTGTAGGCCAGATCTACTGGATTCAGCTGGATGTGAGCGATAGCAGTAATTTTCTGTTTCTCAGCCAGGCCGCCGCCGAATCCCTGATCCGCCAGCTCCGGGCCATTCCCCGCCATAATATCCGTACAGACAACAAAGAAATTCGCACCGTACTGACCAAAGCCTTCTCCCTCACCTTCACTCCTGGAAATGAAGTTATGATCGCCAGCTATCTTACCATATACCTTCACCTGCTGATCTACTTCTCAAACGTCACTCAATTTCCGCTGACTCCTGATATCGGGAATTCACTGACTTACATCCTGGACAACATCACCTCTGACCTGTCCCTGGAGTTTCTGGCAGACTACTGCCACCTGTCCCTCTCCCATTTCAAGCAAAAGTTCAAAAACGAGATGGGGATATCTCCCAGGAACTTCATTAACCAGCAGAAAATCGAATACGCAAAATCTCTACTTCTGGACGGGCAGTCGATTACCGATGTGTCCATGACCTTAGGGTTTTCCACCAGCAGTTACTTTGCTTCTGCATTTAAGAAATATACGTCCTATACCCCTTCGGAGTATGTGCAGAATCATAGGGCGAAAAGTATAAAATTTTAGTTTTGTGTAATTGTTTTGTGTATGTAAAGTTCGAGATAAAATAGTCGGCCAGCGCAGCGTTGCAGACGGACGGATATAGAAGGGAGCACCGGGAGGACAGGGCCAGTCCAGGGGCCGGGGGATAGGGACAAGTCAGCTCGAGGCTCCGTTCCCCTAAGCTAAGTCCTACCAGCTGCTAAACTCGTCAGGAAAGCCTTCCTCGTTAATCAGCTGGTGGACTGGATCTTCGGCTCACTCCGCTTAACCTCCCTGACTTGTCCCTATCCCCCGGCCCCTGGACTGGCCCTGTCCCCCCGGTGCTCCCTCCTATATCCTGGCAGAGACTCACTTCACATTCACGGAAAACGTGTGGGGAAGGTCGAACGTTGTACACTTTTCATATTATTCATCATTTATGATCTCTTGATGTTTTGGATAAACATCCAAACCGGTTACCGTTATCACTTCCATACTTTCTGGCTACATTACAGTTATATTCTATCTGACAATTCTACTACCATATCCTATGTGTAAGATTTCATTCCCGTTCATTTAAAATACCCCCTGGAACTCCCCATACCCAGGTGAGAGAAATCCTGCGGCAGCGGGCTGGCTGGGTTGGGCGGGAGGGAGGCTTAAGGTCCGCGGACGGTTCCGCAGGAGTGAGTAGAGAGTCTTAGGCAAAACCGGGATTTCCGCAGGAGATTTTTTCGGCAGTCAGGGCCGAAAAAAGTGAGCATGGGCAGAGAATGCACATCAAGCCTTCTTTGACCATACGAACGGTGCTCCGGCGGGGATTCCGGTTTTGTCTTAGACTCTCTTCACGACGGAGGTGTCCCCGGAACTTAAGCCTTCCTCCTATCCGAACCAGCCGGCCCGCTGCCGCGGGATTTGTCTCACCGTCCCCCTGCCACCCCATACCTTCCGACTGGGCAGTCTCAAGCTTAGGAAGTCAAATTCCAAGTTTCCGCAAAAAAGCCACTGCCCCATAAGCATTCCTCTGCCTACGGTGCAATGGCTTCCCATTTATCTCTCTATTAACCTACCACTAACCAAATACCTCTCAGCCTTCCACAGTTCTCCCTTCCGGCTCTGCCGTGACAGACACTTATAAAGCGTCTTTGCACTCTCCCGAAAGTCCTTTTCATATGTAGTGATTCCGAATCTTGCGGAATCTGTTAGCTCCTCGAAGGAGGCTATTTTTACATTTGCTGCCTTCATTTTCTGAAGTCTTTTAGCCAGAAGAACAGCATCTTTTCCGTCCGGACAAATGATTCCATCCGGCAGTTTCCCTTTCCTTTCCAGGCGTTCCAGCTCCTTTTTAATGATTTGAGGATGATTTTCTCTTTTCTGCGGCAGTTCAAACAGGACTTTTCCGGATACTCCCACTTTCATGAATGCTTCCTTCGCCTGACATGCACTGCAGAATTGATCTGTTTCCAATCCTACATATCCTAGCCTCCGGTTTTTCTTCCTCCTCACACTGGAACACAGAACCTCCATACCAGCTTCTATGTCTGAATATACGCAATCCCCAAAAGGAAAACCCGTGTCTGTATCAAAAAAAGCCAAGTTCATCCCCAGAGCCCTAAGACGTTCCAGTTTTTCCTGTTCCAGAGAAATGCCATCGGGCCAGACCGCCACATCGCAGAGGCCTCTTAGATACAGATGGTATAAACTATCCTCAATGGTGTCCTTTTGCAGTCTTTCCATATAGAGGAGCAGGGTACCATTGGCAGCTGCACAGCTCTGAAAGTGTTCAATAAATTTAGAAAATTGAGGATGCCCTGCAGATGCCACCAGCACCAAAACCTCCGTCTCTCTGGCCCATCCGTAATTATGGAACTGTACTCTGGTTCCGCTTCCCACCTCACGCACAATCAGTCTGCCCTGCTCCATAATCTCCAGGGCCTTTCTCACCGTTACCCGACTTACCTTCAGATGATCAGAAAGTGTCCGTTCCGGCGGAATCTTGTCTCCGTCTTTGTAAATTCCCCTGTAAATACAGTCACAAATATTTTGTTTCACATTTATATATAACTTATCGTTTTCCATAATATAAATTATATCATGCAATATAGATATTTACAGTACCTGATACAAGAAAAATTGCGCGAAAGCGCAGTGTGATCGCCCGGAGGATTTTATTACATAGGGAACGAAATTTCCTATGTAATAAAAAAATAGCCATTGAGCATCAACACTCAACAGCTATCTGTTTATCTCTTTTTTGAAAACTTCCTCTTCTTTTTTTCTTTCTTCGTTTGTTGAATCGTAGCTGCAATCAGACGCCTGGACTCCTGGTGGGTACGGATCGTCTTGTCCAGCTCTTTGTAGCGGGCTTCATCCGGGTGGTTCTCCTTTAGGCCGGAAGTGACAAGCTTTTCCAGAATCTTATAAAAACTTTCGGGTATCTCTTTTTTAGCCGCCTGTTTCTCCTGCGATACTTTCACAGATGCTTCTTCCGGCTTGTCCTGCTTCGGCGCTGGCTTGTCCTGCTCTGATTTTTCTTTCCTGGCCGCTTCCTGAGCCCTTGCCCTTTTTGACTTCCTTGAAGGACCAGGCGCAGCCGCCTGCTTTTGGTTCTGTACAGGAATCTGAAAACTTTCCTTCGGTGCATTTTTATAAAGTAAAGGAACCATCTCCTTAATCTCTTTTAATGAATGTCCCTTTTTCTTTAGTTCCTTAATACTCAGGAATACCTGAATATCCCATCGGGTGTAGTATCGATGCCCCATCTCATTTCTGCCTATAGGAAGCTTAAGTTCCTCCTCCCAGTACCGTAATACATGAGATTCTACTTCTGCCAGCTTCGCTGCCTCAGAAATCAGATACTTGGTGTCACTCATATACTGACCCCTTCCCTATGAAATTGTGATTAGAATTGCCCCTAAGGTTTAACCTGACTAATCCTTAAGGTTAATTATAACAAAATGAAAGGGAAATGCAATGAATTTCGCTCGACATATTCTGCATCTACTTCTTCATGTTAACAAACTTAGTATAATTAGGAAGCCATACCAGATTTACTGTCCCAATGGGGCCGTTTCTCTGTTTTGCTATAATAATCTCTGCAATATTTTTGTCCTCTGTATCCTTGTTATAATAGTCATCCCGGTAGATGAACATAACCACGTCCGCATCCTGTTCTATTGCTCCTGATTCACGAAGGTCAGAAAGCATGGGTCTGTGATCCGGCCGCTGCTCCACAGCACGGCTGAGCTGAGACAGCGCTACCACCGGTACGTTCAGCTCTCTGGCCAGGGACTTCAGAGAACGGGAGATATCAGAAATCTCCTGTTGGCGGGAATCGGTCCGGCCGCTGCCTGTCATCAGCTGAAGATAATCAATAAAGATTATTCCCAGATTGTGCTCTAACTTGTACTTCCTGCACTTTGACCGAAGCTCCGCAATAGAAATACCGGGAGTGTCGTCAATGATCATATGAGACCCCCCGATGATACCGGCGCCTTCAATTAGCTTTGACCACTCTTCATCTTCCAGGTTACCGGTACGGATGCTCTGGGAATCCACCTTAGATTCCAGGGAGAGCAGACGATTCACCAGCTGCTCCTTTGACATCTCCAAACTAAAGATTGCTGTGGTAACATCCTGCCGAAAGGCCATATATTGAGCAATATTCAAAGTAAAGGCCGTCTTACCCATAGACGGGCGGGCGGCAATCAAAATCAAATCAGAGGGCTGAAACCCTGACATTTTATAATCCAAATCCACAAAACCCGTGGGGATGCCGGTTACCGCACCCTTCTGGCGGGATGATTTTTCTATTTTTTCAATGGCATTCAGTACAACCTGTCTGATAGGGACATAGTCACCGCTGCTTCTTCGCTGTACCAGGTCGAAAATCTTTTTCTCTGTCTCTTCCAGGATTACCTCTGTCTTTTCCTGTCCCAGATAGCATTCATTGGCAATCTCTTCATTTACTTTAATCAGTCTTCGGAGCATAGCTTTATCACTGACTATCCCCGCGTAATATTTAATATTAGCGGAAGTCGGCACTGCTGTGATCAACTCCCGCACAAACTCCATACTGCTTATCTCAGGCGGCACATTTTTTTCCTTCAGGCGATCCTGAAGAGTGACCAAATCCACCGGTTTATTCTCATTAAACAGCTCCACCATAGCATCAAAAATCACACCGTACTGGTGCTGATAAAAGTCTTCCCCAGTCAGCATCTCAGATGCTGCCATAATGGCATCCCGGCTCATGATCATAGAGCCGATTACCGACTGCTCCGCCTCCACGCTGTGGGGCAGGATTCTCTTAATGAGCGCTTCTTCCATGTAGCCTCCTTAAGCTTCTCTTACGATAACCTTCAATTCTGCCGTTACCTTAGGGTGCAGGCGGATAGGAACCATAGTTGTGCCCAATACCTTAATAGGACTTGGAAGCTGCATCTTCTTTTTGTCAATCTCATATCCAAGCTGCTCCTTTGCCGCCTCTGCAATTTCCTTTGTAGATACAGAACCAAAAAGCTTTCCGCCCTCTCCTACTTTAATGGACAGCACTATTTCTTTTTCTTCCAGCTCTTTTTTGTATGCCTCTGCGGCCTCCAGCTGTTCCTTGGCCACCTTATCTTCATGTGCCTTCTGCAGCTTCAGATCATTGATATTCTTGGCATTTGCTTCTACTCCCAGCTTCTTTGGGAACAGCATATTCCTGGCATACCCGTCACTTACATTTACAATCTCTCCCTTTTTTCCCAGGGACTTTACGTCTTCTGTTAAAATCACTTTCATTTAAATATCTCCTTCTTCCAGCATTTCATCAATTGTTTTCTTTAAAAGTGCAACTGCCTCGTCCAGGGTCATGTCCTTAAGCTGTGCGCCAGCAATGTTAATGTGTCCGCCTCCGCCCAGCCGTTCCATTATCAGCTGTACATTCACCTCATCGATGGCTCTTGCACTGATATAAATCTGATCATTATATTCCGTCAGCACAAAGGATGCCTTGACACTGACAATATTCAGCAGCTCATTGGCAGCCTGAGCCGCTACAACTGTAGGGCTGTCCAGTCCTGCACTGGGGCAAACTGAGATCGCATAGCACTCTCTGTAGTTCTCCGTATGCCGTACAGCCTCGGCCCGGGCTTTATAGGATTCCATATCATCCCGGAACATCTTCCTCACTCTTGTAACATCTGCCCCGCATCGTCTCAAAAAGGCGGCGGCCTCGAATGTCCTCACTCCGGTTTTTGCCAGGAAATTATTCGTGTCAATCATAATACCTGCATACAGGCTGTCCGCCTCCACATTGCGGATACGGATATCATCAGAAAAGTACTGCAGAATCTCCGCAACCATCTCACAGGCCGAGGAAGCATAAGGCTCAATGTAAGAAAGCACCGCATTCTGGATGACTTCACTGCCCTGCCTGTGGTGATCCAGCACCACAATGGTTTTTGTCATATGGAGCAGATCGTCACACTCAGTATAACTTGGCTTATTCGTATCTACCACAACCACGACTGTGTTATTATCCACAATCTCTTTTGCCTCATAGCTGTTGATAAACATGTTCTCATCATAATCCGGATTATTCAGGAAGCTCTGCATCAGCGGCCGGATAGACATGGTCGGATTGTTGACTACAATATGGGCCCGTTTGTTCAGTGACTTGGCCGCACGGTAGATTCCCACACCCGCTCCGAAAGAGTCCACATCGCTTATCTTATGTCCCATAACGACAACCTTATCCTTGCTGCTCATAAATTCCTTCAGTGCATGAGCTTTTACTCTTGCCTTTACCCTGGTACTCTTGCCCATCTGCTGGGATTTGCCGCCGAAATAAGAAATCTGGTTGCCGTCTTTTATAACCACCTGATCTCCGCCCCGGCCAAGAGCCAGGTCAATGGCAATCCTGGAATATTCGTAATTCTGGGCATAACTGCCGGAATTAATTCCGATCCCGATGCTGATAGTCACGGCCATATCATTTCCTATATTGACAGTTTTAACATCCTCCAGAATATCAAATCTCCTTTTTTCCAGCTCCATCAGAGACCGGTTCCGCATAACCAGAAAATATTTATCCTTTTCCAGCTTTTTCACAAGCCCGTCAAGTTCACCAAAGTATTTATTTAACTTACGGTCAATTAACGCGGTAAGCAGTGAACGTCTTACTTCCTCCACACTGTCCAGGGCCTCATCGTAATTGTCCAGATATAAAAGCCCTACGACAAGCTTTTCTTCCTCATTCTCCCGGATATAACGGTTTATCTCCGTCTCATCAAAAAGGTATAGGGCAACCAGGTAATTCTCCCCCTGTGCCTCCATCATATCAGATCCCTCAAACAGCTCTGCCATAGATACCTTTGTCATAGAAGCCCTGAAGTCTTTTTCCTCAAACTGAAAACACAGCTGTGTGCGCTCTTCCTCCCTGGGAAGGGCATCGGCCGTTATGTCCTCAAATATTGATGTAATTGATTTATGATACTTCTTACTTTTCCCTGTCATCTGAGAAAATTCATGATTCATCCAAAGCAGCTTCCCCTGGGAATCCATCAGCGCATACGGCAGCAGAAATTCCTCCAGCAGATTCTTCTGCACCTGCCCATACTGGGTAGCAAAGGATATCAGCTCACTCATAAGGACGGGACGGTTGTAAAAATACAGTATCGCCACAATCAGAATATAGACCGCAAGAAAAATGCTGGCCAATGCCCCAGCCTGTTTGTTTACCACATAAAGGGCAATATTCATAATCAACAGCAAAACTGTCAATATAGCCGGCCACTGAAGGTAAGTCTTTAATTGTCCTTTAATCTTTACTTTTTTATCCATTGTCTCTACCTATACAACTTTTTACTTTTTTCCATACTCCGTATATTATACCATTATTCATGGTATTAGCAAAGTTTTTTTTCCTTTTGCAGGGAGGAGGGGGATTCCATGAAGGTTTTGGGGGGGCGGAAATAGTTAAAATGATAGTTTTGTGTATGTGAAGTTCGGGGTGAAATAGTCGGCGAGCGGAGTGTTGCTGACGGACGGTAAAGGGAGGAGGTCTTGGGGCCAGGGGTGCTGGGTGGAGCTGCTTGCTACTGCGTTTCTCCTTAGCTAACTGCCTGGCCGTTCACTAAGAAGCTCAGGAAAGCCTTCGCTCATAAGTGACCGCCGGCAGTGGATCTTCGGACGCACTCCGTAGTCTGCGCAGCTCCACCCAGCACCCCTGGCCCCAAGACCTCCTCCCTTTACCTGGCAGTGACTCACTTCACATCCACGGAAGACGGGCGGGGAAGGTCGAAAGTTGTACATTTTATCTTGTTTCGCACTATTAGCGGCTTGATGTTCTGGATAAAAAACTAAACCCGTTTCAAATTTTTAATACGCTTTGTCTGGCAATATTATATCTATATTCTATCTGACAATTCTACATCAATATTCTACGTGAAATATGTCATTCCCCTTCTGATAAATCTCCCCCTGGAACTTCCCCATATCCAGGTGAGAGGAATTCCGCGGCGGCGGGCGGGCTGGTTCGGGCGGGAGGGAGGCTTAAGTTCCGCGGACGATTCCGCAGGAGTGAATAGAGAGTCTTAGGCAAAACCGGGATTCACGCTGGAGATTTTTTCGGCAGTCAGGGCCGAAAAAAAGTGAGCATGGGCAGAGAATGCACATAAAGCATTCTTTGCACATACGAACGGTGCTCCGGCGGGGATTCCGGTTTTGTCTTAGACTCTCTTCACGACGGAGGTGTCCCCGGAACTTAAGCCTCCCTCCTGTCCGAACCAGCCAGCCCGCTGCCGCGGGATTCCTCTCACCGCCCCCCTGCCACACAACACCTGCCGTCATGAAGCATCTTGAGCCGAAGTCCACGTAGTTATATCCCTAAATCCCAAGTATATAAAAAGCAGGAACCATCACAATCCCTGCAATAGCCCCTGCCAATTATTACATCCTGATAACCGCCTTCACCATCTCATCTTTCCTGTGAATGCTGTCCTCCAGTGCCTCCCCTATCCGGGAGAATTCATAGGTATCGGTGACGATTTTCTTCACCGGAATCTTCCCGCTGCTCACCAGCTCGATGGCTGTGGGGTACAGATTTTTATATCTGAATACCGTGTGCAGCTTAGCCTCCTTGCTCATCAGCGTCCCAAAGTCATACGGAAAAACGGGATCGGCTGCCATACCTACCAGCACCACGGTTCCTCCCCTTTTGACCAGTTTTGCGGTCTGTTTTGTGGTGAACTCTGTGCCTGCTGTCTCAAATACCAGATCTACACCTTTCCCCTGGGTAAGTTCCATAATTGCTTCTACAGCATTCTGTTCTCTCCCGTGAATCACTGCAGACGCTCCCAGTTCTTTTGCCATCTGCAGGCGTTTTTCTATAACATCCACCACATAAACAGTGCAGATTCCCATAGCTTTCAATGCCATCAAGGTACAAAGTCCAATACAGCCGCTGCCCAAAATGGCTGCTGTCTGGCCTACTTTTCCCTCTGACTGCTCTGCCGCGTGAAGTCCCACACACAAAGGCTCAATCAGCGCCCCCTCTACGGTATCCATAGTATCAGGAAGCCTGTAAACCATATCCGCAGGATATCTGATATACTCTGCAAAAGCACCGTCGTACGGGGGAGTGGCCAGGAAAACCACATCCGGGCAGAGATGATATCTTCCGGTCTTGCAAAACTCACATTTTCCGCAGGGATATCCCGGTTCCACAGCCACCAGGTCCCCCTTCTCCAGGCCTTTTACCCCATCGCCCACTTCCACAATTTCTCCGCCGCATTCATGCCCCAGGATCATAGGCTTTTCCACCACGAAATCTCCGATGCGTCCATGCTCATAATAGTGAACGTCCGAACCGCAGACACCGCAGTGTAAAACCTTGATTAGAACTTCGTCCCGGCGGATGGCGGGGATGTCCCGCTCCTGCTCTTCAACCTTCTTTATATCTGTTAATACTGATACCTTCATAGTCTCACCTCTCCTATCGCATCGTTTACTCAATCACAGGAGTACGGTTAATCTTCGGATCTGTAAAAACGTCATATTCGTCCAGGCTCTTTGTACTGAACTCAGAGATTACCGCACCCTCCGGGCCGGCCTGAAACCAGTGTTTTGTGTTGGGGACAAGAGTATACTGTTCTCCGGCATGCAGTACAATCTCATGGCCAACCGTGTAGGTGTCCTCATATCCCTCCGGTTTCTTTCCAAGGGGATTGGAAGTCTCTTCTCCTTCCACATACAGGTACACGCTTCCGTACCTGCAGCGGAATGTTTCTTCTTTTCCCTCGTAGTGCAGCTCGGGTATGGGTCCGTGGCAGTGTTCCGGGCAAGTTTGGCCGGGAAAGAGAACCATCTCCTTTGCACAGCATCTGTCCGTATTCACAAAAGTGACCAAAATCAGCCCGATGTGTTCCAGATCCTCCAGTCCGAAGTCTGCGATTTCTATTGCAGCCTTTTCTTCATCTGTCAAAACAATTGCAGCCTTTTCATAAAATTCCAGCGCCTTTTTTCTGGCTTCTTCATAACATTCTTTAAGCATTCTATACCTCCTGCATAGTTATCCTTTATTTTACCTGTTTGATGACAGGTTCCTTCCCGCCGATTCCCTTGATTCTGAAGGTTTTTACCTCCCCGGGAAGCAGATCGAAATAGCAGTCGGAGCAATCATAATCTCCCTTGGCGTAAACCCCGTGTGCAAAGCCGTCCGCGGTAACTGTAACCAGTTTATCCTCACCCTCCTGGCGGACCTCCACGGTTCTCACAGGGTTGGGTCCGAAGTTCAGCTGACGCATATCATCGGTGCGCAGCCATATATTGTCAACGGCATCACTGTCTGTATAGAGCATTACCGTACCTGCGGCATAATCTCTTTCAGGAAGCTTTTCCTTCAGAAGATATATCCTCTCTCCTGCAGGAACTTTCAGTACAATGTCTCTGAGTTCCTTCACCTTTCCGTCAAAGGAGACGTAGCCTATCTTTCCGGAAACCTCCAGATCCTCCGGATAGTCATTAGCCCCCTGCAATACCAGCTGCCCGTCTGCTGCCCGCATGGTAAACTTCTGATGAGCGAGAGCCCGCTTTACCGCATAAAAAGGAATCTTTCTTCTAAGGTAATAATCAATAATGGTCCAGCCCACTTCTCCCCAGGCATCGTTATACATCCAGAACAAACCGCCGCCGCAGTGTTCCTTAAAGCGGATAGCCTCCAGTGAATATCCGTACATTAATCCATGTACCATTCCGCCGTAGAGAATATATTCGTCCAGGGACAGTGTCTCCGGATGATCCAGATAATTTTTCTCAATTGCTGCATTTACAGTTCCCTTTTCAAATACATTGGAATGCATATGCCAGATGTTTCCTTCCCTGTCCATGGAGGCCCCATCCATATATTCTTCTGTGCTTTTCCTGCAGCACGGCCCGATAAAGCCGTATTCGCTTACAAACTTTGATTCTATGGTGTCATAATCCTTCGCCTCGATACGCTCTTCCATCTTTTTGCTCATCAGAGCATTGTGCCAGCGGTGAACATCTCCGACGGTATCATCATTGGGGAGATCCCCTCCGTAAGGTGAGCTGTTCCAGTAAGGAATCTGAGGGCAGTTGTTTCGTATGATCTCCTTCGCCATCAGATTGGCAATTCTAAGTCCATACTGGTGCTCATATGAAAATTCTATTCCCCATCTGGGATTGTCAATGGAATTAAAGATCCAGTGTACCTCATTGGTGCCGCAGTATAACCCCATACAGCAGTGGTTTCGCAGTCTCTTGGTCTGGTAATCCAGCTCCTGGCGCATCTCGTCCCGGAACCATTGCTGATGATCCGGATAGGTAGAACAGGCAAACATAAAGTCATGCCACAAAAGGAGTCCTTTCTGATCGCATAATTCATAGAAGAGGTCTCTCTCATACAGGCCCCCGCCCCAAACACGGATCATATTAAAGTTGGCCTCTGCCGCCTCGTCCGTGAGCACATGATACTTTTCATCCGGTACTCTGGCATAGATGAAATCATTGGGCACCCAGTTGCCTCCCTTGCAGTAGATGGGCTTCCCGTTGACAACCAGAATAAAATTCCTGTCCTCCCCGGCAATCACACTGGTATCCAGCTGTATGGTACGGATACCAAAGGAAAATGCAGGATATTCCTCTGTCTCCCCGCCGCAGGCAGCACATACCCGCACTTCATACAGGGGCTGCTCCCCGTAGCCATTGGGCCACCAGAGACAGGGATTCTTAACTTCAAGTTCCAGATCCAGATAGTTATATCCGGAGGTAAGAAGCTGCTTCTCCAGTTTGGCTTCCGCGCATACCGCGCCTTCTCTCACCATCTGAACCGTTACATCACAGCTTTTGGAACTGATGAAGCACAGATCCTCTATATTTACCATCGCATGTACCCGGGCTGTTTCCCCCAGCTTTTCCGTATGTAAGTGTACCTCGCGGATGGCAATAGTCTTATAGCTTCTCAGACAGACGTTTCCGGTGATTCCTATGGTGATTACTTTAGGCCCCCAGTCCCAGCCTACAGTATACTGAGGCCGTCTCACAAAGGAACGCCGGCCGTCCCCCCGGAATTCACCCCCGTTATTGCTCTCCAGGCAGACTGCATGATCCAGCTCCGCCAGATCCTCTTCTGCCACTTCTTCCAGACCGCTGGTGACTCTCACCATAATCTCGTTTTCCCCCGGCACCAGAAGATCCTTAACATCGTATACAAAGGGGTAGTGCACATTTCTGTGGCAGCCGATAAACTGTCCGTTTATAAAGATGTCGCTTCTGGTATCCAGCCCCTCCAGGACCAGCTCAACAATATCATCCTCCATACATACGGCGCTTCCGTCGAATGTCTTCCTGAACCACCAGGATCGGTCTTCTATCCACTCAGATTCCCTGCAGTAGTCAGAAAGTACGGGATCTTTAATAACCCCAGCCTCAATTAAAGGCATTCTCACATCTGCAGGCAGACTGCAGTCATACCACCCGTCTGTCTGACGGTCTATCTGGCTTTTATATTCCTTCCCCCATTTTAAAGGGGCCTCATGGAGCTGCCAGTTCTCATTTAAACACAATTTTTTCATTCTGTATCCACCTCTTCTTTTCTTATTATCTGAAACTTATGGCTTAACCCTTAACCGCTCCTGCAATCATTCCCTTAATAATCTGTTTGGAGAATGAGAAATACAGAACCACAGCCGGAAGAATCGCAATCAGCATGGCGGTCATCATCTTAGGGTAATCTGTGGTAAACTGACCTTTAAAGAGGGTAATCCCCACAGGTACAGTCATCCACTTTTCTGAGTCAATCAAAATCAGAGAAAATGTAAATTCGTTCCATACGTAGAAAAACTGTATGATGCCCACTGTTACTAAGATAGGCTTGCACATTGGCAGGATAATGGAAAACAGAGTTCTGTGAAGGGAACTCCCGTCAATGGCCGCCGCCTCCTCCACCTCCAGAGGAATCGATTTCACATAGCTTTCCACCAGGAAAATGGCTATGGGCAGCGAGAGGGCTGTGTACGGCAGCACCAGCGTGAACCAGTTGTCCGTCAGGCCCATCTTTGTAAAAAGCACGTACATCGGCACCATCAGGGCGTGAACCGGTACCAGCATCCCCACCAGGAAATATCCATAGAGTGCCTTTCTCCCTCTGAACTTGTATCTGGAGAGGAAGTAGCCTACCACGAATCCGATGAGCAGGATAAATACCAGAGAAAGAAAACTGTTTCGAATGGTGTTTCCCATCCAGGTAAGAATCTTGCTGTTGGTAAATATAGATATGTAATGCTGAAAATTCGGGCTCTTTGGCAGTGCAATGGGACTCTGGTAAAATTCCGCCTTATCCTTCAGCGAGGAGTAGAACAGCCATATCGCCGGAAAGATACAAGACAGGGAAAATAGTATCAGCACAATATTTGGTATAATTCTTAAAATTTTTCTTCCTGCTTCTTTCATCCTAAACCTCCTTATCCTTCCCGAACCGCAAAAGCAGTCCCCGGCTTCCCGCCACCAGAATCAGGCTGACAATCAGTATGATAATGGACATCGCACTGCCGTATCCCATCTTATAAGACATAAAAGACGTCTTATAGGCATACATGGCCATCACACTGCTGGATGTACCCGGTCCGCCTCCTGTCATGGCATAAATATGATCAAAAATCTTCATGTTGCCCGCAATACAAAGGGTAACGCAGACAATCAGGGTATTCTTAATCAGGGGAAGCGTGATATAAATGGCCCGCTTAAAGCCGCTTGCGCCGTCAATTTCCGCCATCTCAAAGATCTGGGGATCCACGGAAGACAGGGCCGACATGATAATCAGCAGGTAATAGCCCACATACTGCCAGATCAGCGGAATTGCCACCAGCAGAAGCACCAGCTTATCATTATTCAGCCATGCCTGAGCCAGATCCCCCTGACCGATTACTTTCAGAAAAGAATTTAAAAGCCCGTAGTGGTAATCATAGATCATATTCCAGATAAAACCGATGACAACAGCGGAAAGAACCGCCGGAAAATAACTCATGGTGCGGTGGAACCCTTTAAACTTAATGTGCCGTCCATTCAGCATCACTGCCAGAATAAAGGCAATTCCTATCTGCCCTGCCAGGCAGACTATGGTAAGATAAATATTATTTCCCAGAGACTGGCGGAAAACCGGGTCTTTAATAACGTCCAGATAATTCTGGATTCCCAGAAAAGTCTTATTCGTTCCTCCTGCCCAGTCGAACATTCCGTAGTAGGCGGCAAGGCACACCGGAACCAGAATAATAAAGCTGTACCAGAGAACACCGGGAAGCATATAGAGGAATATAGTCCGCTTTTTTACTTTTAAACAACTGCTCATACACTCACACCTTTCCAATTTTGGACAAAAAGAGAGACGGACCTTCTGCGGACAGAAGTTCCGCCCCTTTTTTCAGCCTTTATTTAAGTTTATCCTGCTCCGCCTGAATCTCTGCCGCCAGATCCTTCGGCTCCTTGGATCCATTCAGCAGATCCTGTATTCCTGTATTCATCACCTCAATGACAGCTCCGTCCATAACCAGATCGTATACCGGTGTGAAATTCAGTTCATTGGTGAGTGCAATAAAGTCCTGTGTCAGCTGAGGAAATGCAGATACATCCACATCCTCTACCAGACCGGCGCCCATAAGGCCGTGTTCTTTGGCAGCATATTCACACATCTCATATCCTGTGGTAGAGAAGATAAAGTCCATAGCTGCATCCAGCTTTTCTCCTGTGAGGTTTTTGTTCACTGCAAAATACCATCCGCATCCCCCGGAGATACTTTCCGGCTTGCTTCCATCCTCTGACGGGAGAACAGCTACCTTTGTATTCTTAATGGTCTCTTCGTCGGCAAAGGATTCAATTGCAGCCACGCTCCAATGTCCGGAGACAACTGCTGCTGCCCTGCCCTGAGAGTAATATTCAACGCCCTGTGTCTCTGTTATGGTGTTAAAGTCAGGATTCAGCACATTTTTCGTTGCCAGTGTCTGCAGTCTCTCCAGTGCTGATACAAAGGAATCATCTGTGAATTTTGCTGTCCCGGATTTGTCGATGATGCTGTTTGTCCAGTCAGCCCCGGTAAACCTGTCGCCTAAGGTGGACAGGATGCAGGATTCCGCAGCCCATTTCTCACTGTTTCCCAGAGCAATGGCTGAAATTCCCTGTTCCTGGAACTTTTCTGCCGCAGCGTAGATGTCGTCCCAATTATCCGGGAAGGAATCGTATCCTATGGATTTCCACAGTGCCTCGTTGTAGTAAACCACGGAGGTTATAGACATCTGGTTTGGCATGCCGTAGATCTGGCCGTCCCTGGTGGCTGCGTCAAACACACCCTCTCTGAAGTTATCTTTATATTCGTATTTGTCCAGATACTCGTTAATGGGAGCCACGATGCCGTTCTCCACAAAATTATCTACCCAGGATCCCTTTACCATAAACACATCCGGCACCTCGTTCACAGCAGCCTGTGCCTGAATCTTTGTTGAGTAATCTGACTGGGACATGGCCTGCTGGGTTACTGTGATATCCGGGTGATCCTTCTCATACTGTTCCACCATGGCCAGATAGCTGTCTCCCACTGCATTGCTCTCCCGTTCCTCCTGCAGGTAATAATGTGATACGGTAAGTTCAATTCCGTCTCCTGCCCCTTTTTTGCCCTCTGCTTTTGCATCATCCCCGCCGCCGCAGGCAGTCAGACCAGTTACCGTAAGTATCCCTGCCATCAAAAGCGCAGCAGATTTCATTTTCCTTTTCATTCCCAATACCTCCAATTCGTTTTTGTTAGATTCATTATATCGGCCCCGGCGAAAAGAAAAAACCGAAGTTATTGTTTTTGATATCCTGTTAAAATGACCTGTTGAGCGCATGTCGGCCTTTCTGAGGGCAAAAACATCCTAAGTTATTTACCAGTATCCTAAAAAATCATCTCCTTGGGGATTCTCCCCCTATTTCATTGACACTCTTTGTCTTCTGATGATAAGATCCAACCAGAGAACAATCTGCCATAAGGAGTATGACTATGAAAGTTAAAATGACCATGCGGAAGAAAATTATTCTGTTTTTCCTCTGCCTTGTAGCGATTCCCATTCTTATTATATATATTGTTGCCAGTAACCTGTTTATCAAAAGCGCCCAGAAGGATCTCAAGAACCTCTATGCCGCCAATATCAATGAGGTGGGGAAGAATATTGATGTGTTCTTCAGCGATGCCCTGGACTTAACCCTGTATCCCCTCATGGAACAAAACCTGAGGACCTTTCTCACAGAGCCCCCCTCCAGTCCATCTTATCTGAAAGACAAAAAAAATGCCAGCGATATTCTCCTTTCTATGCCCTATGGATTTTCCTCTGGCATTCACGGCATTACACTCGCTAACATGGTACCGGATATGATTGGTGTGGGATCTAACATCCGTCTGACCAATGAGGATACGGAGGCCGCCAAAGAACAGAACGCATCTCCCAGCTGGGATTATTCCGCTGCCAGAGAGAAGAACGGATACCTATATCTCACCCGGCTGTTAAAAAATCCCAGCAATATCTCCCAGCACATTGGCTATATAAAGCTCTCCATCAGCTGCGCTAAGATAAAGGCTGCTATTGCGGAAAACCAGAAGGATGATCAAACCTCTTATTTTCTTCTCTCCCCGGGCAACGGATGTCTGGTAGAGTCAGATACCAGCCGGCAGTCAGATTTCCCCAAAGAGGAGCTCTCGTATCAAAAACTATCTCAGCTGGCAGCTTCTGCGGAAAACAGTAAAATTATAAGCAACCGGATTCTCTCGGCCTACTCCATAGAGCACACGGATCTCATTATATACAGCATTACCAGGCCGGACGTCCTTACGGTGGTGAAGAAGACCTTTCTCTCCAACATGATGATTCTGTCTGTTCTGGTATTCGCCTTTTCCATCCTGCTGTCACTGGCCTTTGCGAAGATTATCACCAAGCCCATGGACATGCTGGGACGGCGCATGGCCTCCCTGTCCAATGAAGACTTTTCCGTCCGTGTACCGGTAAAGGGGACAGATGAAATCTCTGTTCTCTCTCATCATTTCAATGAAATGGCTGAGAGGCTTGAATTTCTCTATAAAGAGGTTTACATGGGAGAATTAAAATTAAAGCAGTCCCAGCTTGATATGCTGCAGACCCAGATCAATCCCCATTTCCTCTACAATACGCTGGACACCATCTACTGGATGGCCCAGATGGGAGATACCCAAAATGTAAGCACCATGGTTTCCAATATGTCGAAAATGATGCGTCTGACCCTCACGCCCAAGACAAACGATAAAATCCCCTTGTCACAGGAGTTAGAACATCTTTCCTGCTATATAACCATTCAGCAGATACGCTACGGAAGCAAAGTCCAGTTCTTCCAGACCTGTCCGGAGAATCTCATGGATGAGTATGTTCTTAGCTTTCTTCTGCAGCCTTTGGTGGAAAACGCATTGGTCCACGGCCTGAAAAACAGCCTCCACGGCTTTGTCCGGGTTACCATCTATGAGGAAAACGGCAATATTATATATGAAGTAGCCAATACCGGCGAATTGATCTGTCCGGACGAGATCAGCGCCATCCTGGCCGACCCCACAGATTCTCAGAAAGGGCTCGCCCTCAAAAATATCAGGGAGCGCCTCCGTCTGAAATATGGGGAAGCTTATCCAATGGAATATTATGTAGAAAAGGAATGCAGTGTATTTAAAATCACGCAGCCAAAGGAGAGTACGATATGATAAAGATACTGATTGCAGATGATGAAGATTTTATCCGGCACGGCATGCGCTACGCCATTCCCTGGGAGGACAACGGCATGGAGGTCATAGGAGAAGCCGGCAACGGGGAGGAAGCTCTGCAGCTTGCGGTCCGCCTCCGGCCTGACATTGTCCTGGCAGATATCCAGATGCCCCTTATGGACGGTCTGGAGCTGGCCCAGCGGCTCAGAGAACTGCTGCCGGAAACCAGGGTAGTAATTCTCACTGCTTACGGAAATACTGAGAATCTTACCAGCGCCATCGATGTCAAGGTAAGCGCCTTTCTTTTAAAGAGTGCAGACAGCAAAAAGATTCTGGAAACAGTAGTCAAAGTCAAAAAAGAAGCAGAGGCGGCTCAGGCCAGCTCTCATAAAGTTTCTCAGCTCAAAGATATCTATGAGGAAAACCGCCATCTGATTAAGGGCACCCTGCTCTCCCGGTTTCTGCAGAATCAGGTTTCCTATTCTCATTTTGCAAAAAAGGCGGGAAAAATCGGCCTGGATCTCTTTGCCTCTTCCTATGCACTGGCCCTGATCCGCACGGACAGTACAGATGAGAAGCTGGTTCTTGGCAGTCTGATCCAGCATTTTCTGCGTTTTCAGCCCTTTGCCTTTTTCATCCGGGATCAGCATGCCATTGTTATTCTGAATACAGAAGAATACCCTTTGGACCGGGATGTCATGGATGATATTCTCCCCGGTATACTTCCGGTCACCTTTGGCAATTCCATTGTTGTAATGAGGGATGTTACTTCCGCGGAAGAATTCCCCCTTGTCTACACGGTTCTCACCCAGGCGCTGGAACACTGCTTTTGGAACATCGGGCAGCCCTATACCCTTCTCACCCCGGAACAGAGTTTTACCTCTGACGCAAAGATACAGCCCTACACCTATGAAAGTCAGCTTATAACAGCCATACTTTCCAGAGACTCCGGCCGGATCCAGCAGCAGCTTCATACCTACTATTCCTACATGGAAGAGCATAAATGCTCCCGTCTGCTGTTTCTGGAATCGGTCAAACGGCTGGCGGTCCTGCTGGGAGCTGTCTCAGAGGATACCGGGGATATTCTGAAGATAAATGCGCTGATGGAAGAGATGGAAACCCCCCGGGAAATTATGGATCTCATTGCAAGCCTTGCCCTTCCCGCCAAAGCGGAACACCCTGCACATTCCCAGATTGAACCTGCGCTGCACTACATACACCAGCATTACACGGAAGATATCCATCTTGAGGACGCGGCGGGAGCTGCCTACCTATCCCCAGGCTATCTGAGCCGGATCTTTAAAGCGGAAACCGGCTATGCCTTTAAAGAGTATATCCACAGACTCCGTATTCAAAAGGCCCAGGATCTGGTGTGCGGCACAGATCTCAAATATTATGAGATAGCGGAACAGGTGGGATATAAGGATTACAAATATTTTTCCGCATACTTTAATAAAATTGCAGGATGCAGTGCAAAAGAATACCGGAACACTCACAGCCGCTCATCTGTATGAGTCTCACCCTCCCTGCCCTTAATAAGCTGGGGGCAGGGAAGATACTCAATGGAAACTTCATTTTTAATGACACCTATAAATTTCCCCATTCTCTTGCAGTCCAGTTTTTTAGTAATTACCATATCGTCTATGTTGCCGTTGAGCGATTTTAATAAATGTTTCTCTTTATAGTGATAGTACCTGCCAATATAGAGATACCCCTCCTTCAGAAACATCCAAATCTCCCCCTGCTTAGGCATAACTTCATCTTCGTACCGGAATCCCAGAAAAGAGCCTCTGAAAAACTGAGGTTCCAGAGCATTGTCGCAGATGTGCACGCAAAAGGTACAGTCTCTGGTTAATAAATTATTGTCTGCCACAATCATTTTTTCTATCTTGCTCTCATATTCCCCCAGCCCGTCCACTACGTTGGTGAACTCAAAACATCTGAGCCGGATCTTATCCTCTGTTTTCAGATAGATCATGCGGTCATATTCCAAATCTATAATAAACTTAATATATTCCTTTATATGAGGCGCCAGCTGCTTCATCTTATATACGTATTCCTCGTACTGATAAGGAATTTTGGGATCCCGGTCAGAGAATTCATCCATGGAACACCGGAGAGCAGAGGCAATGGACTGCATGGTTTCAAACCTGGGATCCGGGGTATCCCCGCTGCTTATTTTTGCCAATGTACTCAGAGGAATCCTGCTTATTTTCGCCAATTCCTCCAGGGTATATCCCCGGTCCCGGCAAATCTTTTTAATCTTTTCCCTTTTCAATATATCAGCCCTTCCATATTTGGTATTTTTATACATATTGCGTGAATTGACATTGATCGCTGCTCTTCTCTATAATTTACCATATGCGGTATCCCAAGGTTATACAGAAACCGCCAAGAATAAGATGGAGGAACACTATAATGGAAATGAAAACTCTGCAAATCGTATTTTCGGATGACAAGATTTATAATGTTAGTTTAACTGACGAAAATGGAAAAGTAAACCAATTGTTGTCAGGACTACTGCAGATAGGCCAGGCAGCAGCAATACCGTCTCCTGCGGAGGCTTGTCCAGAGGATGAAAGCGTCTCCAACAATCTCACTCTCTTGCTGAATCATCTGGGACTGTCACCTAATCTGAAGGGTTACTATTATATCAAATATGCAGTTCTCCAGGTCATGAGGGAGCCCAGTCTTCTGGTAGGGATCACCAAAAAATTGTACCCCGAGATCGCAGACGAGTATCACACAACCACCGGCAGCGTGGAACGCTCCATCCGCCATGCCATTCAGATAGTCTGGCGCAGCGGCCACAAGGAGCGGTACTGCCGGCTGACCCACAGTACTATAACAGACAAGCCAACCAACAGTCAGTTCATAGGAATCCTGGCTGAATACATAAAAATTGCAAAGGCAAATGATATGGCTATCGGCTGAAGAGCACTTTGGCCGGCAGTCTAAAAAAGGCAGATACCAAATGATATCTGCCTTTTTATCCTGTTTATCTGAATACGATAGAATTCAGGATTCCCGGAATATCTGCCTGCAGCTTCAGAATCTCTGCCTGCTGCTCCGGTCCGTAAGAGCCAATGGCGCTCTCCTTATCCTGTCCAGCTACAAACCACATGCCGGAATGCTGTCCCAGGTTTTTCGGATTCTTTAATTCCGCCATATAAAGCTCTGCTTCCTGCTTTGTCTTTGCTGCCACAACACCAAAAAGCGGCTCATAGTCATCCTCTCCGCTTTCGTTTTTGAAGGCAGCGGCATACATGGCGATCCACATCTTGTCAATGGCTCCGTACTGTACAGGCTCATCCCAGGATTCCGGTACTGTCATATAAAAATATTTTGTCACTACCCGGTCTAAGTCGAAGTCTATATCGTCATCACCTAATTTCATCCATACGCCGTCGCTGTCTACATAATAACCGTCCGGAGTATATCTGGATACATACATAGCTCCGCTTGCTCCTACGTAGTAGCTGCCAATCCAGCGGTTCGCGGCCATTGCCCCTGAAGAATTGAGATAATACCAGGTCTTTCCGTCCTTTATCCACCCGGTGGCCATCGCTCCGCTCTCTTTAAAGTAATACCAGGTGCTTCCCACCTGACACCAGCCCGCAGCCATGGCTCCGCTGCTCTTCAGATAATACCATGTATTCCCCTGCTTCAGCCAGCCTGTCTGCATCGCTCCGCTTCCGTTGGCATAATACCAGGTCTTTCCGTCCTGATACCAGCCTGTGGCCATGGAGCCGTCTGCTTTCATATAATACCAGATCTTGCCCTGCTTCAGCCAGCCCGTCTGCATGGCTCCGTTTGCCTTCAGATAATACCAGGTATTTCCTGATTTTATCCAGCCTGTCTGCATCACTCCGCTTCCGTTGGCATAGTACCAAGTCTTTCCATCCTGATACCAGCCTGTCGCCATAGATCCGTCTGCTTTCAGGTAATACCAGGTGCTTCCCTGCTTCAGCCAGCCTGTCTTCATCGCTCCGCTGTTGTCAGAATAATACCACTTTCCTCCTGCCATATACCAGCCGGCGGCCATAGCTCCGTCACCCCGCAGATAGTACCAGGTATTCCCCAGTTTCAGCCAGCCCGTCTGCATGGCTCCGCTGTTGTCGGAATAATACCACTTTCCGCCCGCCTGGTACCAGCCGGTGGCCATAGATCCGTCACCCTTCAGATAATACCAGGTATTCCCCAGTCTCAGCCAGCCCGTTACCATGTAGCCGGAATCATTGAAATAGTACCATTTGTTGTCAATGAGATCCCATTGGTTCACAGGATAGGTGCCGTCTGAATAAAGATACCACCAGCCTGTCTTATTCTCTTTCCACCCGCCAGTCTTCACCGGGGGAGTTGTCTGCTTCTCAATGCTAATCTCTTTCATGGCATTGGATAAATCATCAGCAAGCTTACCACTGACATCGGGGGCTGCAAAAGATACTCCTGCATATAGTGTCTTTGTATATTCATCTTTAAGCCATTCTGTAGACTCAATTCTTCCCCCGCTAATCTCACTATATCCTTCCGCCAGATATATGTTATTGTCAGTCGGTTCCGCATCCTCGGACTCTTTATGCCGCACAACAAGCATAGCAGGCATATCTCCTTCTGCTTTTACATACACCCTCCCGGCTTCCAGTATAAAGGAACCCTCGGTCCATATGCCTATCCATTCCTGTGATCCAACATAGAGAGTGCTTCCTTTTCCTTTAACAATAATATCTTTATCAGCTGCTATAGCTTCATTTACGCTGTTTACAGTGAGATGTGCATTTGTCAGAAGAAGTTCCCCGCCTACGTACATTCCTACCTCTGTATTCAGGTAAAGAGAGCCTTCTCCCTCAATGTCTATACTTCCTGAGACATTTATTCCTGAAATAGCAGCTTCACCCAGATCAGCCTGTATCTCATTTGTTCCGTTCAGACGCAGACTCAGGTTCATCGGTTCGCCTGAAGAATCTTCTGCATAAATACCAAAATCTCCCACAGCCCCTGTATTAATCACAGCTTCTTCTAATGTAAGGATCCCGCTTGCAGGATCATATTTAGCAGTGCCCTCGCCGCACGGCACTGTATTATCTTCTGCCTCCAATATGTTCTGTCCGTTTACCCACAGCACTTTATCCGGCTCTGCCGCCCTTACCGTTGCCGGCAGTACTGCTATTCCAATCAGGACAGCCATCGCCGCCAGGCATTTCCCTAAGAATGTTCTTTTTACCTTTTCTTTACTCCGGTTGTTCATCATTTTCCTCCTTCATCTCCTTGTTTTTTATATAACAGCATAAACCAAGACCTTCCGACCTTTTCCACTCATCTCCTCCTCAGTTTCTTTTATGATTTATGCTCTATATCGTGATGTTTAGGAAAATCATACTTCTGGTTCCTATTATATAAGATACCTGTCAAATTTTCATTATATTTCTGTATTGATTCTGATTTTTTTTGACCCTTAGCCTGAAAAAGGCAGACACTATACGATATCTGCCTTTTTTCTGTTTATCTGAATACGATAGAATTCAGGATTCCCGGAATATCTGCCTGCAGCTTCAAGATCTCTGCCTGCTGCTCCGGCCCGTAAGAGTCAATCGCACTCTCCTTGTCCTGTCCCGCTACAAACCACATACCGGAATGCTGTCCCAGGTTTTTCGGATTCTTTAATTCCGCCATATAAAGCTCTGCTTCCTGCTTTGTCTTCGCTGCCACAACACCAAAAAGCGGCTCATAGTCATCCTCTCCGCTTTCGTTTTTGAAGGCAGCGGCATACATGGCGATCCACATCTTGTCAATGGCTCCGTACTGCACAGGCTCATCCCAGGATTCCGGTACTGTCATATAAAAATATTTTGTCACTACCCGGTCTAAGTCGAAGTCTATATCGTCATCACCTAATTTCATCCATACACCGTCGCTGTCCACATAATAACCGTCCGGGGTATATCTGGAGACATACATAGCCCCGCTTGGTCCCACGTAGTAGCTGCCAATCCAGCGGTTAGCGGCCATTGCCCCTGAAGGATTGAGATAATACCAGGTATTCCCGTCCTTTATCCAGCCGACAGCCATCGCTCCGTTTTTTTTAAAGTAATACCAGGTGCTTCCCACCCGACACCAGCCCACAGCCATCGCTCCGCTGCTCTTCAGATAATACCAGGTATTCCCCTGCTTCAGCCAGCCTGTCTGCATCGCTCCGCTTCCGTTGGCATAATACCAGGTGTTCCCGTCCAGATACCAGCCGGTAGCCATGGCTCCGTCTGCTTTCAGATAATACCAGATCCTGCCCTGCTTCAGCCAGCCCGTCTGCATCGTTCCGCTTGCCTTCAGATAATACCAGGTATTTCCTGATTTTATCCAGCCTGTCTGCATCACTCCGCTTCCGTTGGAATAGTACCAGGTGTTTCCGTCCAGGTACCAGCCGGTAGCCATGGCTCCGTCTGCCTTCAGGTAATACCAGATTTTGCCCTGTTTCAGCCAGCCTGTCTGCATTGCTCCGCTTCCGTTGGAATAGTACCACTTGCCCCCTGCCATATACCAGCCGGTGGCCATGGACCCGTCGCTTCTCAGGTAGTACCAGGTGTTCCCGTCCAGAAGCCAGCCGGTAACCATAGCTCCATTCTCTTTTGAGTAATACCAGTACTTTCCTACCTTATACCACCCAGTAGCCATTGCCCCGCTGCTCTTCAGATAATACCAGGTATTTCCCTGCTTCAGCCAGCCTGTGGCCATATAGCCAGATCCGTTGAAGTAATACCAAGTATTGTCAATATATTTCCACTGGCTCACCGGATAGGTACCGTCTGCATATTCATACCACCAGCCGGTTTTGTTCTGCTTCCAGACACCTGTTTTCTCCTGCGGTGCCTCTTTTTCTATTGTGATCTCATTCACTGCATTGCTTAAATCCGTCAGCAGAGGACCCTCGTCCTCCTGGGGAATAAACGATGTCCAGGAACGGATAATTCCCGTTCTCCACTCATACCAATCAGACACGGCAATTTTACCGCCGTCCTTTTCTGCATATCCGCTGTCTATTACGATTCCGGGAACTGCTTCCTTGTCCTCTGACTGTCTGTCGCGTCCCACGCCAATAGCTGCAAAGCCCTCAGCCCCTTTAGCGTATACTTTTCCTGAATTGACAGTAAATATTCCCCGCAGGTAGATTCCCAAGTCATTGGATGACACAGAGGATACGTCACCCCCCTGAATGGTAATATTGCCGTCTGCATCTAACCCGGCATAATATCCATTTGCAGACACATTGGAGTCTCCCCGAATAACTATATTGGACTTGGAATAAATGGCGCTGTCTTCAGCAGCAGCATTTATCTCACTGTTGTCTATCACAATATCATTTACACCATACAAGGCAGGATAATTACTTTCAACATTCAAAACTGAAGCATCATTAACTATTATGCCCCCATCTGTATATATACCGTTTGATGTTGCGCCTTTTATATTTACGGATGATTTTTTAATTGTAACATCTGCTCCGCTTAATATCCCTATGGCATCCCAACCGGTAGTTTCCCCCTGTTCCAGGTTTTCACTCACAGACAAATCTAATGTACTATTTTCAATTATAAATGTTCCATTTACTCCCCCGGAGATGCCTGTCCCGATATTATTTGCAGTGATACTGCTTCCTTTTATGCTGATATTATTTGTCGGTACATTAATGCCGCAGTCATATCCCTCTATTACAACAACAGAATCCTGAATACTGCAATGCCCATTCTCAAACTGATTACTGTCGATCCCAGCTACGGCGTGGCGTTTTTCTGATTCGTCTTTAATTGTAAGAGTAATCCCGTCAATATCGCAGCCGCTGAACGCAAAAACCCCTCCTGGCCGAATGTCGTTGTTATTACGGGTAGTAATATCAAGTGAACCCGCCCCTGTAATGCTAATCTGCCCCATAGAGTATATACCCATATCTATACTTTCATTCTCCAGGGGATAGATACGGTTCGTTCCCTGCAGTTTCACCGTCACTTTCTCTGGTATGTCACTTCCTTTTAAGACCTGAATAGCGCTGCCGTTATTTGCAGCTTTAGTTATATCCGTATCGCTGAGTGTTAATGTACGTGATTCGGCATCGTATACTGCGGTTCCCTCCCCGCATTCCACCGTACTGTCCGCATCTTCCAGGATATTAACCCCATTTACCCATATCTCTTCCTTGGAATTGCCTTCAGCCAACACGGTAGACGGCAGCAATACCACACCTGCAAGAACTGCAATACTCAGTAACCAATTCCAGATGCCCATCCCTCTGCATTTTCCTTCCAAATTGCTTTTCATACCTTTCCTCCTTCGTCTCCTTATTTTTTATTTATAGTAATGACCAGTTTTTTTAACCCTTTATTCCCTCCTCCTTTACATAAAACTAGAGAAACCGGCCAAATGCTATTTTCCGCTTCCATACAATTAATCCATATCCGCACCACTTGTCTCCATTATACAGGAAATTCATATAAAATGCACTATATTTTTCCATTTTTAAACATTTTTCTATACGATTTGTCCAACTATTTTTCAGTTATGTTAACCTATAAGCATTTTATTTATCTATCCATTCCTCAATTCCAACTAATGGTCTTCGGCAAACTCCCAACGGATCCATAATGAATCCTCTTGTGGTAAATGCATTAAAGAAACAGCAGGACAACCACCCAAGCTTGTCCTGCTGTTTCTCTTATTTTCCTTATTATCTGAATACCAGGGAATCTAAAATACTTTCCGCATCTTTATGCATCTGCTGAATCTCCGCCTGCTGTGCCTTGGTGTACAGATCAATCACTGTGTTCTCATCACCGCCTGCAATAAACCAAAGTCCGGAGTGCTGGCCCAGATATCTTCCGTCTTCCATTTCCGCTGCGTATTCTCTCGCTTCCTGCTCCGTCCTCACCGCCTCAATGGTGAACAGCTCTTCCTGCTTCTTTTGATTGCCATCCATGACAGTGTCTGCATACAGGAACGCCCAAAGTCCTCTCCCCACGAAATATTCCATCCGGTTATTCCATGTCTCTGGCAATGTGAAATAGTAATATTTCGTCACCATCCGGTCACCGTCTGTCTTCATATCATCCTCTGAGAGAGGCATCCACATGCCGTCCGTATCCACATAATAGCCATCCGGTGTATAGCCCGAGGTGTGCATGGCGCCTGTACTTCCTACATAATAATTACCGATCCAGCGGTTCACCGCCATGGCACCGCTGCTGTCGGCAAAATACCACTCATTCTCTGTCAGGAACCAGCCGGTGGCCATGGCCCCGTCTTCCTTCAGATAATAGGTAGTATTTCCATCTCTCAGCCAACCGGTATAGACTGCTCCGTCGCTCTTCAGATAATACCAGACGTTATTGGTTTTTGCCCATCCAGTCTTCATAGCCCCGCTGGAATCAAACACATAATTTTTTCCTGCCACCTGATACAGACCGGTTACCATCGCTCCGCTGTCCTTCAGATAATACCAGGTCTTCCCCAGCTTCAGCCAGCCCGTGGCCATTCTTCCGTCGGATCTCAGATAATACCAGGTATTTCCTACCTTGCACCAGTTTACAGCCATGCTTCCGTCGGCTTTCAGATAGTACCACTCATCCTCAAGAAGTCTCCAACCGGTGGCCATCGCTCCGCTGTCCTCCAGATAATACCATAGACTGCCTGATTTCAGCCATCCCACAGCCATGCTTCCGTCGGACTTCAGATAATACCATTTGCCGCCGGTCAGTAACCAGCCCTTAGCCATCGCTCCGTCTCCCCGCAGATAATACCAGGTATTATCCAAGAGTACCCAGCCGGTGGCCATCGCTCCGCTGTCCTTCAGATAGTACCAGGTATTTCCCACCTTGCACCAGCCGGTGGCCATCGCTCCGCTTGGCTTCAGATAGTACCAGACATTCCCCTTTTTCAGCCACCCGGTAGCCATATAGCCTGAGCCGTTAAAATAGTACCACTGTCTGTCAATGTATTTCCACTGATTCACCGGATATGACTTATCCTGGAACTGATACCACCAGCCGATTCTGTCTCTGATCCAGCTGCCCTTCTTTTCAATTCTGACCTCATTCATAGCGTTGCCAAAATCCGGGGAAAGCTTTCCCTTCTCTCCTGGATTGAGAAAAGAGGTCCATGCAGCCGTCTCTTCCCCCTCCTGGAACCAGTCTGATACTGCGGCTTCCCCGCCGTTTCTCTCTGCATATCCGGAATCCAGGAGAATCTGAAGTTCAGGCTCCTCTCCCTCTGCCCCCTGTGTCTGCCTTGCAGCCACGCCTGGCATCCCCGGTCCGCCTTTGGCAGACACATTGCCGGATTTGACCGAGATCGTACCCCCTGCACAGATTCCCATATTTTCTGAGGAGTGTGCTGCGACAGATGCCCCCTCAATCCCTATGTCCTGTTCCGCCTGAAGAGCCGGCTCTTTGGATTTCACCGTGATGCTGCCTCCCTTTAAGCGCAAGTCTTCTGCTGTATAGATGCCGTCCTCAGCCTCAATACTCAAGGCTCCGTTCCCCTGAACGGTAATCCCGCCCGGAGAAAATATACCGCCTGTAATTTGGGCGTCCTTCCCCGCCTGAATCCGGCTGCTCCCTGCAAGCTGAATCGTCAGATCTGCGGGTGTCTCCCCTTCATATTTCACAGAGATGCCATTGCCGTCCTCATTTCCCGTTTCTATTACTGCGCTGTTCAATGTAAGCACATGTCTGGATGCATCGTATACTGCAGTACCTGCCCCGCAGGGCACTGTGTTTTGTTCCGCCTCCAGGATATTCTGTCCATTGACCCATAGTTCCCCGTCTCCCTCCGCTGCCATAGCTGTGGTTGAAAACAGCAGGCTTCCAAAAATCACAGCTGCCGCCAATCTCCAGCTTAAAGCTTTCGGTCCTTTGCTTCTTTCTTCTGTCTCTTTCATAGGATCCTCCTTTGTATTTCTTCAACGTTCCATAGCCAAACCCTTTTTACTAACTATTCCCATTATAGCGAATTACCCATGGGATTGTCTATAGTCTGTTGTCCCCCTGCCTGGCTGTCTTTTGACAAAAAAGCCGGACATATCCGGCTGCCGCTTTCAAAAAGCAGGCGATGAATGGCTTGATTCTCAAAGTATTGACATTATCTGGTCCATCTCTTTGTACTGATAAGGGATATTGTTTGCGCGGCACCATTTCTCAGCTATTTTGCACAGGGCTTCAAAGTTTTCATCTATTGTCCAATCTTTACTCACCCTGGGCAATTGAATCATATTTTTATTTCCCAGCGCTATACTATCATAATTATGAAAATAGGGAGTCAGAGAAAATTCCACTATGTTTAAATAGTAAGAGACATCTTCCTCCTGTTCTACGATCGCATCTGCAATATCTTCTATATAACAATACTTTTTGCCCCTTTCCAGCTCAACCCAGCATACCCCTCCCATTTCTTTTACCGTGAATTCATTATTTTGCAAATCTTCCGGGTTAACACTGTCTAATATGACATCTCTGAGAACTATATCATTATCTTTTATTTTTACCTCAGCCAAAGTTCTATTGTTTCTTTTATACACAGAAATCAAGTCTATTGCTTTCCATTCCTTTCGTATTAATTCTTTATTAGTTAACCACATATTCAACGTTTTTATAGTCATTCTCTTACATACGTATATAAAAGCCCGGTAATTCATGCTTATCATACAGATGATATATATAGCACCTAAAAAGAGAATATAGTTTTCTACTAATGTAACCTTACTGTCTTCTTTCACCAGGAATAAAAAGAGCGTTATCACTGTTAACGCAGCCATAAATCTATTCCCCCAGATAACTTCAGCGGGTATTTCCCTATATGTATTTCTTTTCGTATACGGGTAACAACTCCACCGCTTATTTCCAATATTCATACACTTTTCTTTTGGGTAAATGTTAATGACACGAAAATATTCTAACGCAATAGCATAGTAGAATAAAAACCAGAACACTAGTACTGTCAGTATATATGGCAGCATTTTATGCACCTCCAAATGGGAATCTGTTGTCCTTTATATACAGAATATTTTTAGAACTTAACCATATGATGTGAAACCTGCCGATAAGCATAGGGTATCCCCCGCTTTCTGCACCACTTCTCTGCAAACACGCATTCTTCATAATTTGCGAGGCAGCAAACATCCTCAGTGCTTATATAATTGCTATTATTTATATAGGGGATTTCGATAAAAATACTTGCTAGTGCACTTTTAATGTCTTCTCTGGCACACCTGATTATTTTGCAATCAGACACTCTTATAAAAAACTGTTCCTGTTTTCTATACTTTCGTTTTATAGTCATTTTTTCTACTAAATCTTCTATAAATACATAATTTGGTTCCTTACCTTCTACCCATAAAACCCCGCATCTCTCATAAAGATAATACGGCTCCCCATTTTTCTGTAAAAATAAGATACATTCTATTATGTCATTGCTTCTTTCTACACGAATCTTTGCCTTCGAACCCTTCCTGCCGCATGCCGTAACTTCCAGGACTTCTACTTCACTTTTTAACTTTTTTCTGATTTTGAATGCCCTTGGGGAATTTATACATGCAAGAAACAGGTATTTTATATTATCTCTATTTACTCGTTTGTAGTAGTCAAAAAATATTTCCAAATTTACGGCAGTAGCTATAATGAATCCAAATAAACCAATTGATATGAAGTATATAAGGCCTATCATGTAGCTATGACTTTTATATACACACATATTTATCAGCCATATTCCCAAAACACAAAACAGTAGAATATTTTGTATAATACATGCTGCTGCCATTTCCCGGGGAATGCCTTTGCTTGTATTTCTTTTAGAATACGGAAATAGCAAAAATCTCATTTTGTTTATCGTAATACATTTATCATAAGGATACTGATTAATAAACAGAACATAAGTATCTGCAATTGTATAATACCCTGCTACATATACAAATATAAAAATAAGAATTTCCATTCTTTTCCATCCCTTGTAAAACATCAATAATGTGACATGTATCGAAACATCTCTTCATATTTATATTATATTTGATTTTTACGGCACCAGGCTTCCGCATAGTATTCTTTGTCATCATAGGTACTTCTATAACATCACATCCCCAAAATATTTAATGCAGAGGCATAGACTGATACATTACTCTATAACAGTAACGGATTTTATTCGAGAAGCACCATCTTTCTACAGCCTTCATATCCCGGTCAGTAATAGAATAGTTCAGGTCCCCCTCCTCGTAATCCCATGCCCTTTTAAGTAAATGCGGTATAAGTATATAATTATCAGAGTTTTCTATTACTTGCTCATAGTTTTCAAAGACAGGAACTATCTCCAGGTCTGAAACTCTCAGGTAGTATTTATAATCCTTCTTTTTTTCAAGCATTACACGCATAATATCCTCTATGTAAACAAAATATTTTTCTTCTTTCCTTTCTACCCAAAAAACATCTAATAATTTATATAATACTAGTGGAGGAGTTTCTGCCTCCACAACAACATTTTTATACTCTTTATTATTACAAACAACAGTTGCGTAAGTTCTTCTCCTGGTTTTATAAGTACTGGCAATCTGCGCTTCCCCTATATATCTCTTTGCTCTTCTTCTCTTACTAAGGAATAGCAGATAAAAAAAGTTTCTTATTGTTAGCTTTTTATATTGATAGAGCAGTACTGTTCTTTCAAAGATTGCGATACAGAGTAAAGAAAAAAACAGTGCAGCAATGCAGTAGCCCTGCATCACTTTAGTAAAGTACTTTAGTTCTTTACAAAAGAAGTATATCCCACAAACAAATACCGCTCCGCTGCTCATTAACAGATATAGCTTAAAAAAGAACAACTCTCTTGGAACCCCTTTTACTGTATTCCTCTTTGTATATCCAAAGAGTTTAAACCTGACATTATATTTAGGATATATACACTTGTTCTTCGGATAAACGTTTATGTGATTACAATACAAAATTCCCATCCCCATCTCAAAATACAAGTTTATAACCAGTACCGTAAATAAATTATACAGCAAGCTCTTCATCATTTCCCCTATTTCTATAATAATAGAATCTTGATTTCCGTTGCAATCTGCAGATATCACACCATGTATGCTATCATAAGTATAATCGATATTGATTTTCTTTGCATCTGATAATTATGCCATATTATTGTCCTTTGGTGTCTGTGCAGGCAGCCGCAATATATAAAAGAAAGTAAAAACGCCGTCCCAACCATATCCCGGTCCCTGGGCGACGCTTTTTCTCTACAAATATTTAAAATAATCTCTGTATTCATTTACAATCTTCGGCAGATAATCCTGGAATCCTTTGATATGCTGTATCACATAATCATCAATACTGAAATCCGACGCAGTTCCAAAGGTGAGCATCTCGTACATCTGTTCATGCTCCCGAAAGCTTACAGGTATAAAATCATAACAGTTAAAAATCTGAATCAGATAACGCATCCGGGTGAGGTGGGACCCCATCCGCTGTACCACACTGAAGGTAAGAGGCTTATTGGCTGCAATATAGATAATCTCGTGGAATTCATCATCACAGGTGAGAAACTCCTCCAGTCTTCCCGTCTCAATAATCTCCTTTTGTGTCCTCAGATTCTCCATCAGCTTTTTCCGGTATTCCGGGCCGATGTGCTTCATAGCGGCTTTCATGGCAGCCGGTTCCAGATTTCTTCTTATAAAGAAGCCTTCATTCACCATATCAATATCAATATAGGAGACCTTGGATTCTTTCCTGGGCCTTATGTGAATTAAGAATTCCTCTTTCAGTTTCAGAACCGCTTCATGAACCGGTGTCCTGCTTACAGCCAGTTGTTCCGCGATATCTCCCTCATTAATTACAGTTCCAGGCTTCATAGTCAGATCCAGTATATTTGTCCGCATGATACGGTATGCATACTCTGCATGACTTTCTCCGTCTCTTCTAGCACCAACGTTCATACAACCCCTCCAGTGATTAAATTTGTTTTTTCATAAATTTACCATATAATCTTTTCCACGTCCATCCATGAGCAGCAAATTAATCACCAAAGGTTTATTTCCTTTCGTCCTCCATTATAGTCTAGTGTTATTTATCAACGATATATAACACTAGTCATGCCCATTCATCAGTAAAGCCCGGCTAAAATATCTTTTAGTACCAAAAAAGAATCAAGATGGCTATATCCATAATCGGTTCTTAACTTTTGAAGCAGTTCCTTCAGCGGCAATACATATTCGTCTGTCTTCACCTCTTGTTTGTAGGATGCCAGAATAGGATATTTTTCCGCCCATAGTTTTGTCCAATCCACTTTTTGCGAAGTTTCTTCACTTGTGTTTTTAACAACCTGTTCCAACTCTTTTACATCAATATCGAAGTCAATTAGTTCGTCTAAGGTCAAGTGATATAGAGCAGAAAGTTTTTTTGATTGGCAAATATCCGGTAGAGTTTCATCTGTTTCCCATTTCGAAATCGTCTGCCGGCTTACTCCTAATTTTTCTGCCACTGCTTCCTGTGACAGTCCACTCTTTTTTCGGGCATTAAATAAGCTGTTTCCTAAACTCATATCTTTTACCTCCTGCGTTTCTTTTCAATGCAAATTATAGATGAACTATGGAAAAAAATCTACCAACGGTAATTTCCATTTCCGCCCGTTTTTCTAACATTATTTAGGAACAGCGGTAGATTACCGCAGTTCCTAAAGCATCCAAATATTGTGTTTTCCAGTGGGATTTCCCACCTTTTGGATGTAGGGGATGAACAGTCAAAAAAGAGGATGCACACTCTGTGCACCCTCCGCCTGTTTCCGGCACCCGGAACTTTTCTTCTTTACTCATCGTCAATCTCTACGGTTACCATATACACACTGGTCTCCGGAACCACCTGGGTAACCGTACCGCTCAGCTTCGCAAGGGGTTTTCTCAAATTGCCCGACATTGCAACCGCATCCTTAATGGTATAATAATACATCAGCCCGGACATGGTACTTGCTTTGTCCTCTTTTAATTCAATCCTGTCCCCTGGTTTCACAAGCCCCTCTCTCTCCATGGTAAAATCAACCAGCTGCCCCATTGATACATGCCCTCTTTCTACTCTGTGCTGTTTTTATCTTACCACAAAAGTCTGAGAATTCCAACAGGAGCAGATCAGTCCCTTTTAAGCCGCAGGGCAAATCCAATGCTTGCCAAAAAGGGCACATAATAATCAGCCGTCCACCCCTTCCCGTCCAAAGCCTGTATTTTTATTTATAGGTTTCCTTATAATTCTGGAAATATTCTCTGTGGTGAGGATTTTCCTCCCACAATTCCTCAGCCTTTACGCCCCATTCTCTGGCATATTCCACACACTTGCCGCAGAGGTGTTCCACAGTCTCCGGCGACTGCAGATCGGTAGACCTGGCCCCGGTTTCGTGCACCATCCTCTGGAGGATCTCCGGGTTCTCCAGCATCGGGCAGGGCCGGAGATGATTCCCGTTAAAGGGCTGGTTTTCCCTGTAGGCCATAAACAGCGGCTGCTTCAGAGCCTCCAGTAGAGAAACCTCTTTTATATTGGCGCTGGAGTAATGAACAAATACACAAGGTTCTGCATCTCCGTTGGCATTAATATGCAGGTAGTTCCTGCCCCCGGCAATGCAGCCGCCTACAAACTCCCCGTCATTCTGGAAATCCATGACAAAGATTGGCTTGCCCCCTTCTCTGCCTCTGATCTCCCGGATTCTGCGGTACATATACTCTCTTTGTTTCACCGTGGGAATCAGTTCCTTTACCGCCGCATTGCCCACAGGCATGTAATTAAAGTACCAGCTGTAGCGGCAGCCGTGCCCAATAATCAGATCCAGGAATTCATCTGAGGTGACAGTCTGGACGTTAGCTCTGGTGTAACAGATGGAAGTACCAAAAATCAGGCCGTACTTCTTCAGCAGATCCATGGCTCCCAGCACCTTCTGAAAGATTCCATTTCCTCTCCGCCCGTCGTTTACCTCCTCGAACCCCTCCAGGCTCAAAGACAGGGATAAGTTCCCCACTCTCACCATCTCCCTGCAGAAGTCATCATCCACCAGAGTTCCGTTGGTAAATGCGTGAAATGCACAGTCGTTGTGCTTCTCGCACAGGCGGATCAAATCTTTTTTTCTCACCAGGGGCTCTCCCCCTGTATACATGTAGAAGTAAACGCCCAGCTCTTTGCCCTGGGTAATTATGCTGTCTAAAAGCTCATAGGACAGATTCAGCTTATGCCCGTATTCAGCCGCCCAGCACCCCGTACAGTGAAGGTTGCATGCGCTGGTGGGATCCAGAAGCATAACCCAGGGAATATTGCACTGGTGCTCCTTTCTCATCCTTCGTATGGTCTTCGTCCCCTGAAAGGCAGCTTCGTATCCCAGATTCAGCACAGTCGTCCTGAGCACATGGGGATTTACTTCATCCAGAAGACAATTAATATATCCCATCCACTTTCCATCCTGCTGCTGAATGAGGGCTCTGGCCCCTGCATAGGTTTTTTCCTGAAACATATCTCCGGCCAGCTTTTCTACCAGATCCACCAGATTCAAAAGATGTTTCTCTCTGTCTTTGTTCACATATTTGAGCACTTCATCGATTGTCTTTCCCACTGCTGCCCGTTCCATTTTTCTCGTTACTGTCATATTTTTTCCCTCCTACCCTACATAAAAATCCCCAAAGCCGCCAGTGTCATGAATACCGCGTCCGTCAGGCATACCACTTTCTTTTGTTTTACCCCCAGCCAATATCCGTACAGGAATCCTCCCACAGCCCCGGGAACAGACAAGCCTAATACACAGATACCGCCCCATAGGGCGCCGCCGTTCCCGTAGTAAAGGCAGATTCCTATAATAACTGCCTCAAGCCCCGTTCTCACAGACCTCAGGATGCATCCCTTCACAGACAGAGGATCCTCCCTGCGCTCTAGAAACCCTGCCTTGTCTGTCCCATTCCGGAACCGCCGCACCGCAATCATCAGCAGCAGCAAAGCTGCCGAATAATGACAGAATCTTCCACTGATATGTACGGCCGGAAGCTTTTGCATCAGACAGGCCGCCAGTCCCCCGAGAGCCATCAAAAGCAGCTGCACGCCCGCATACAAAACCCCCATGACAAGAGCCTTCTTTTTTCCCCAGTTTTCCTGGGTAGCTCCAATCTCCATAGTGGTTTCGAATATATGCAGGGCCAGACCCAGGGCAAGGAACCACACTACAACTGTCCCCACCTCACACCACCTCTTTCCGGACAATAGAATTATATCTTCCTTTAATTATAAAAAAAGAGACTGAACATGTTAATATTCAATCTCTTTCCAATGTTTTCTTTATAATGACAACAACACTATTTTGTCGCTTTTCAATGACAAATCTGACTATTTGTCATGTATGGCTATATAGTTCCCGAATCATCTCATCCAGGGGCTCTGCCACCAGCATAGTATACGCCTGGGCAACCTCCTGCGTCGTTACCTCCCACTCTGTCTTAATCCACCGTATTATTACAAAAGAACTGACCGCCGCGTAATACTCTGCTATAGAATCCGGCGTGAGAAGACGGTTGGCCATATGCTTTCCCTTCATTTTACTCTCCAGCACCCTTTTCATAATGTCCCGGAATGCCTGGAAAATTATATCCTGAAATGAATTCTGTCCCTGAATCCGTACGGCTTTTCTGTAAAAGTCAAGATCCATCTCCATTCGCCTCAGCATCAGACGGACTGCCTCTTCCATCATATTGCTCTCAATCAGGGCTTCTGCCGGCTGTATTATTTCCTCTGTAAAAATCCACTCTAAAAGGTCATACTTATCCTTAAAGTGATTATAGAAGGTAGGCCGCATCAGACCTGCTTCCTCTGTGATATCCCGGATTGTAATCTTCTCAAAAGGCATCTTAAGAATCAGCTTCTTCAGACTGTACCCCAACGCCTCTTCTGTTGTATTTCCCTTCTGGCCCATAATACCCCCGCTCTGTGGTATGCTGTCATTCTGTCCTATCTATGGATATTATACAATATCATGCCAGAAATTCAATACAAATCGTAAGCCGGCCAAAAGGCCCTTTATAATAACGGCTGTCACGGGGCATCGATTACCGTACCGTCCATGGCATTGATGATCAAAAGGGCCTGAGCCGCACTGTGAAAGCCTGCCTGGGATAAAAGATACTCCCCCTCCTCCGGATACACAGTCTCCATACTCCCGTAAAAGATCCATGCGGGGACCAGTCTGCCCTCCTGGCCATCCGCGTCCTCCGCAGTTCTTACATACCCGAGTTTTATCTGCTGCACCTGCGCAGAGGCTTGAATGTTCTGTTCCTGATAGCTTTTATATTTCTCTCCTATCATACGCTGAAATACCTCAGCTATCTCCTGGAAGGGCAGAAGATAAACTGCCTCACCGGCTCCTGCCTCAACAACATAAGGATTTTTAATCAAGACCCGCCGCAGGCCGTCATCGGTGTAGAGGATGGAAATCTCCTCCGGCTGCCAGATCTTCTGATTGGCAGAGCTCCCCTCCCCCAATCCGATCCCTCCTTCGCTCTTCCTGTCTTCTCTCAAAGTCAGGGAGGTTGCATATTTGCCCGCTTCCCGGTAATACAGGAGCGGGATCTGGTCAATTTCCCTGGTATAGTGAAGGACGAGGCCGGTTTCTGCGTCTTTCTCCTCAAAATAAGGGCTGGCCGCTTTCTGATACTCCAATTGCGCCAGGGCAAAGCCTTCATAGCCCAGCTGTTCCAGAAGGGCATTGCCCTCCCCAATGATTGTCTCAGACGGAGTTTCCATGGAAAAATCCCCCTCCTGATCAGAGACCCTGGACTCCGTAAAGTACTCGGCACACCTAGCTGTCCTGTCATAAAATCCTATCTTTTGAAGCACCTCACCCTCATCGTTGACTGTTACCATTTGAAATTCATATTCCTTATCCCCTATGGTGACATATCCCTCCAGGCTCGCCCCGTCTGCAGGTTCCGGTATCTCGATGGGAACCTCCTTCATCTCCACAGATGCCGGTGCCTTCTCGCCTCTCTTGCGGTACGCTTCTATCTCGCTGTCCAGACGCTCCCTCACCCCGGAATCCGCTTTGTCTCTCAACGCCTCCAGCTGCCGGATATATCGCTCACACTCCTCTTTGGTCATCTCTCCCGCCTGTTTTTCATCCTGATACTGCATCAGCGGCTGTCCCTGAAAGAGCACCCCTGTGGCCCTGTCCAGATCCTCCTGACTGATATCTCCTGATTTTACAGGTCTTATCTCCATCTTCTCAGCTTCCGGCACCCAGATATCCGCATCCGCCTCAACCCGAAACATCCCCTCATTTGTCTCAAAAGAAGTCTGATACCTCTCCGGGGCCTGTACCTGCCCTTTTACTGTAGATACATTCTCCCCCTTTTCCTCCGCGGTGTTTTGGCTTTGGGCACCTCCCTGCACCTCATTTTGCTTTTTCTCTGTAACCGTCATCTGACTGGTAGTCTGATAACATCCCAGAAGCCCTGTCATAAGAACTCCCGCACACGCGGCTCCCGCAAGAAACTTATTTATACATCTGCTGCTCATACACTTCCTCCTTTCTCATCCCAGCATACCAGCAAGAACATTCAAAGTATTCAGGAAGTTGTAAATAAATTGTAAGCGTCTGTAAAAAGAATACGGGCTACCGTGCCGCAGCCGGGAGAGCTCTCGATTTCAAGGCTGGCCTTGTGGATATGGGCAATTTCTTTGCACAGGGCAAGCCCCAGTCCAATCCCGCCCTCTTTTTTAGTTCTCGCCTTGTCAACCATATAGAAAGCCTCTGTTACCTTTGAAACCTCGTCCGGGGGGATTCCCCTCCCCTCATCGATCACCTCGATCTTGTGATCCTTTGCCTCCATCCAGATACTGCCTCCCGGCCTGGAAGCTTTGATGGCATTGTCCACAAGGTTTACCAGCAGGCTTTCCATGAGATCGCTGTCCATGGGGATCTTCTCCATCCGGCAGTCCATGGAAAACTGTATCTCCTTCTCCCGGAGGTGTTCCTTCTCCACATGGGCAACCCTTTGAAACAATTCCTCCACAGAGCCAAGAGTCAGATGAATCGTATCATTTACATAAAGTCCGGTGAGGCTCATCATCTTGCCGGACAGCCGTTCCAGGCGGCAGCATTCCTGGTAAATATAGGAGAGGGCCTTCTCTCTCTGCGCCTCCTGCAGCTTTACATGGAGCAGCGTATCCGCATACCCCATGATGGAGGTCATGGGCGTTTTTAATTCGTGGGTCAGACTCCCCAAAAGCATCTTCTGTTTTTCTGTAATCTCCTGCAGCTGGGTAATCTGTGTTTCCACCTGCTCCGCCATCTGATTAAAAGCCTCTCCCACCACCTGAATCTCATCCCGGGAAGTTACGGGGACCCGCTCCTGGTACTGCCCCCGGCTGATGGCCAGGGATGCTTTCTCCAGATTGTACAGAGGCCTCAGGGCAAGCCGGGTCAGAATGCCAATGCCGGCTGCTGCCAGAAAGGATACCAGCAGATAGACGCCTCCGAACAGAACCGCCTGCTTTTCAATCCCTGTAAAAACCTGGGTAATATCCTTTGCCGTCAGAATATACGTTTCCTCCATTCCCTCCACGGGCCTGGCCATTAGGAGAATGTACCTGTGATTCAGCTTTTGAATCTCATAATCCGGATGATTGCTGTCCCAGGGGCTAAGCTTGTCCAGAATCCCTGTATCAGACACCTGAAACTCTGTGAGATTTATCACAGGCTCCCTATTTTGTATCAGAGCATAATCCTTCCCGCAGCACTTCCTGAACTGAAAGTCCAGAAAAGATGCTTTTACCGTGCCGCTCATTTCCAGGAGTTCATTGGATTTGCAGAACTGTTCAAAGGCGTATCCCACGCCCTCCATCTGCTTTCCCTCATTAAACACTCTCTGCCCGATGCTGTAGCCGCCCATCCGGACAATGGTAAAGCTCCCGCAGATCCCCAGAGCCAGCAGAAGTATGCCTGTAGTTAGTATGGATATCTTTTTCCAAAGCTTCATTCACTATCCTCCAGGCGGTATCCCAGCTTGGGAATGGTCTTTATCTGGTCCTTCAGACCCAGTTTCTTTCTCAGCTGGCCCACGTGTACATCCACAGTCCGGGTCTCCCCCATATAGTCACTGCCCCACACCTGCAGCAGCAGCTGCTCTCTGGTAAACGCCACATTCTTATTCTTTACCAGCAGCAAAAGCAGATCATACTCCATGGGTTTCAGGATGACACACTCCCCGTCTTTTCTTACCTGATGGCTGTCCAGGTTAATTTCAATCCCTCCGAAGCTTAGTACCTCCTTCTGCCTTCCGGTCCTCTCCAGGACCTTTTCTATCCGCACCAAAAGCTCCAGCACCTCAAAGGGCTTTACAATATAATCCTCAGCCCCCTCCCGAAGGCCTTTTACTTTAGAAGCAACATCTGACATAGCCGTAAGGTATATGACTGGAATTGCCCTTTTTTTAAAGCATTCCATTAACTCAAATCCATTCCGGCCGGGCAGCATAATATCCACAAGGGCCAGATCCAGCTCCTTCTCATTCCACAGTGCCTGCTCCGCGGCGTCTCCTTCGTAAACCGGGAGAGTCTCATATCCGGCCACCTCCAGGTTCATACAGATCAAATCTGAGATTGCTTTTTCATCTTCCACAACCAGAATCCTGTTTTTCATCTCTGTCTCTCCTCTGTTTTTCAAGTTAAGGCTATTTTACCACAGAGAGGAAGATAAAAAATACAACAAAATGTAAACAGAGAGGTTCCTCACTATCCGTAGACTCTGGCAATCTCCTCCCGCATAATTTCTACCCACCGAACGGCATTCTTCGGCTGATTTCCAAGTGTATTATTGTCTTTCATTATAAATTCACAGATCCCGCCTCTTGTCTCCTCCACCGCTCTTCTGCAGTCTCTTCTCACCACATCCTCATTCATAACAGGCATCGCAAGGGGGGTGGGCATAGGTTTTACAGAGGCAATATAGTCTTTTCCCAGATATTCCGGCACTTTTGACCAGTCTGCCCATGGGGAAACCGACACCCTTCTAAGGTTGGGCAGCTGCTTCACATAACTCCACCGGGGATCAAAAGGCTCACAGCACCCATAACAGGTAAGGGCAAACCTTTCCAGTATTTTTTTGTGTCTGGGCAGGATAAACTCCCCATACAATTCCGGGTTCATAGAAACCGTCTCCTGGCTGTCACAGAACCCCCACATGTCCTGTGTCGTCACCGTCTGCCCCTCTTCCACCCGGGGAATCTCATCTGTAAACCCGAATCCGCCGCTTCCCACATAGGTTCCCTCCGTATTCTGGGCTAATAAGCCGCCTTTTTCCAAATCATCCAGCATCTGCAGCTTCCCTTCACACAGAAGATCCAGCATACGTTCGGCCCATTCGGGCTCTGCTATAAAATCACACATGAAATCTTCCATCCCCCTAAGATTTACATAATCCCAGCAAAGTCCCAGGGTCCACCACCAGGTATTTTTTCTGCGGACTTTTAAAATACCATCAAAAATCTCATGCGCCAGATTCATCACCCGGTCGGATTCCGTCCAGTCGATGGTGTATCTTGGGTGATGCAGTTTTTGGAAGTCGCGCTCATACTCCTCAATCGCCTGCTTGACAATATAGCTGCCGCCATTTTCACCCCCGATTTTTTCCAGCGGAACTCCCCATCCGGAATCCCAATAGCTGTAGGGAACATCAAAATACGGTTCTATCACTTTGTCGTCCCTCATTTTTTCTGCCCAAAAAATCTGCTTTCTCAGCGCCATCTCCCAAACTCTTGCCAGGGGTTCCCGGCACTGCAGCGTAGAGGCCGGTATGCACTCATTCCATCCGTTTTCCGGATCGATAAACACAACCGGCCGATCCGTTTTCAGATCATTGTGCAGCCTCCACAGCTCTTTCTTCTCCTTCATATCCGGCCGTTCAGAGATTTCTGCCACCTGACCGGCCAGCCTCCTTAGAATTTCTTTTTCATCCTCTGTAAATAAAAAGGTAGTACCCATTGCCTTTAGTTCCGGATAACCGGCTGCTGTCTGCTCTGTAGCCGGATCTCTTTTATGTTCTAATAATCCCATTAACGTCCTCTCCTATCTTTCTCTGCTCTGCCTGTAGTCCGTGGGAGACACATCCAGTATCTTTTTAAATGCCGCGCAGAAATAATGCTGAGACTTGTACCCCACCTTCTCTGCCACCTCATATATCCGCAAATCTGTCTGCCCCAGCAGCACAAGCGCCCTCTGCATACGTATCTTAGTCAGATAATCTATCAGCGTTGTCCCCATCTCTGCCCGGAATAAACGGCTGAGATATGCCGGGCTTACACCGCACCATTCTGCAGTCTGCTGGGCGGAGACATCCGAATCACTGAAGTTTTCCTCAAGAAACTTCCTGGCCTGCAATACAAGACCTGACAAATGCTTCCTGTCCTCTTCTTCCCAGCCCTGATAAATCAGAAACATAGATTCAGGGCCTCCGGCTCTGGCCACCCTGGTCTGCAGCTGCGTTTTCATACAGTCATTCACCACAGCCTTAAGCTCTGCATCTGCTGCATACATCTGGTTTTCATCCTTCATATCCAGAAATAGAAACAATCGATCAAAGGCATCGAAAAAGGTATACACAGTCCCATAGTATCCCAGCACCTCCTCCGAGATATTCCGCAGTACAAACTGCCAGAGCTGCCTGTCCCAATCTTTTTGGATAAATAAGTCATCCGTGCCGGACGGAGTTATTCTCCACAGACACAAATCTCCGGAAAAACTGATTTCATGGAAGGAAAGGGCCTCCTTGATTTCCTCTGCATCCAGGGCACCCATCAGAATCTGGTTGAGCACTCGTTCCCGTAAAAGGGGAAGATGCTCCTTCAGCATTTTCTCCGCCTGCCTCATGTGCACATTTTTATTTCTGCGCTCTGTTATTACAGCCTTTGCCCTGTCTATAATATCTTTCAGCTGTTCTTCATTTACCGGTTTCAGAATATAGTCAAAAACCCCCATCCGCACTGCCTGCCTGGCATATTCAAATTCATCATATCCTGTAATAATGATACAGATGGTATCCGGATGCTCCTCATATATTTTTTGAATCAGATCCAGCCCATTCAAAAGCGGCATACAGATATCAATGAGACAGATATCCGGCTGTTTGGCACATACTTCCTGAATGGCACATTCCCCGTTAGGCGCAGAACCGCATATTTCCATTCCCATCTCTTCCCATGGCAGCGACTCTGCAAGTCCCCGCCTGATCTTTGGTTCGTCATCTGCTATTAAAACTTTCAGCATACTCAGTCCTCCTGTATTACCGGGTGGCATATTAGTGCAGTTGTCCCTCCGTTTGGTTCACTTTCCAGATATAATCCATAGGGTTTTCCATAATTCAGTACAATCCTCTGATGTACATTCACCACTCCGTATGCACCGTTTGACTCCGGTTTAAAATGCTCCAGCAGGCCCCGAACCTGCTCCAGCTTTTCCTCTGCCATTCCTAACCCATTGTCCTCAACCGCCATAAAAATCTGGTCTTGTTCCCGCCATACATGAATAGTAATCTTTCCCGCCGCCCCGCTCTCTTTAATGCCATGGTAAATGGAATTTTCCACTAAAGGCTGCAGGATCAGTTTCTGTACTTTCAGCTCTTCACAGTTTTTAGCCACATGAATCTCATAGGAGATCATCTCCTCATACCGCACCTTTTGTATCTGCAGATAGCTTGTCACATGCTGTATTTCCTGTGCCACTGTTATGATTTCCCTGCCCTTTGACAGCGAGATGCGGAATAAGGTGGATAACGCATCTATAGTTTCCACAATATCTGCAGCGTGGTATGACTTTGCCATCCAATGAATCGTATCCAGCGTATTGTATAGAAAGTGAGGCTTAATATTAGCCTGCAAAGCTTCCATCTCTGCCTTGCGTTTTGCTTTCTGCTCTGTATATACTTGCTTTACATAGTTATTCAGCTGCTGAATCATGACATTAAAGCCATACCCCAGCTCCGTGATTTCCTCCGGTGCTCTCTCATCAAAATGGACGGTCAGATCGCCGTCCTCCGCCTTTTTCATCAATGCCCTGAGCGTTTGGATTGGTCTGACAATAGACCCTCCCACCTGAATGGACACCACAGCCATTATCAGGGTAATCACAAACAGCATTACCGCCAGGAGACTTTTCAGTGTATTAATCTGTCCCAAATATTCTGTCATAGGAACAACTCCGATAATCTGCCAGTGGTTTCTCTGGTTATACACCTCTACCTGGATATTATCTTTCTTAAATTGAGGAATAATGCCTACCACAGGGGAGTAGACCGTTTTTCCCTCTTTGTTAAGGATATAAACGTAAGACCCATTGCGGCTTAAGATATTGGACATAGATCTCTCCAGCACCTGACTGTACATCTCTACGCTTACCGCTCCTATATATTCTCCCCTGCTGTTAAACATGCCCCGGCACACGATTAGCATCTCAGAGTTCCTGGGTTCCATCTCCTGGTAAATCTGTTCATTGGCCCTGAAATTAAGCACATGGGCTGTTTTCTGTTCCCGGCTGCACAGCTGGTACCATGGCTGCGCTTCCGCCTCTGCATAAATCAGCTCCTCCTGATCCGTAGAGTACTGAAAACCGTTCTCATAGGAGATAACCACACGGGCCACCTGCTCCACACTTGTGCGGTAATAATTAAGCAGCCGGTACATTTTTTCTTTTCTTTCAGAATCACCGTTATAACTGCCTATGTCCTGAATTTCTCCGATTTCCTGTATCTGTCTGTCTCTGGAAATAAAGTAGGCCAGGCTGTCATAAGACTTAAACTGCTGATCGATATTATAGTTGATCAGATCCAGCGAATCCTTCGCATTATTCGCTGCCAGGTCCATGATGCTCTTTTTATACGCTGCCTGCATGGTCAGAGACAAGATGACAATAGGAACCAGAATGATCCCGACAAAATACACCATAAGCCGGGTACTGATACTGTTTTTTCTCACTTTTTTTCCTATTATCATCTGTCTGCCTCTCCTGCAAAGGTCTGCCGGATTCTGCAGACCTTTTTTCTTTTCTATCTATAGTTATCTACACTGTCTGCACGCACGCCTTCATAGGGAATATAGTAATTATTCTCCAGGGTTTCTCCGCCTGCGGCTTTAATCGCTACATCCACACATTCACTGCCCTGCTTCTCTGCATTCTGGAAGACCGTACCTGACATGGTTCCCTTTTCCACCGCATCCAAGGCCTCTCCCTGAGCATCAATGCCATATACCTTAATCTTGCCTGTCATCCCTTTTTCCTCAATTGCCATCACGGCGCCCAGTGCCATAGCATCGTTCTGGGCTACCACGGCATCAATCTCTTTTCCGGAGGAAAGCCAGTTTTCCATGAGAGACATTCCGTCTTCTCTGGACCAGTTGGCGGTTTGTTCCGCAACAATCTCGATGTCCGTTCCCTCAATTGTCTTCTTCAGACCGTCATAACGGCCAATCTGTGCATCATGCCCCATCTGGCCAAACATAACAACTATATTTCCCTTTCCCTGCAGATCCTCTACTACCATTTCTGCCTGGATCTCTCCGGATTCTACGGCGTCAGAGCCTACATAAGTGCTGGCCTGATCCTGGTTTGAGGTGGTGGAAATCAAAGTGATAATAGGGATCCCTGCCTCCTTTGCCGCCGTTACAGCAGGTGCACAGCCATCCGCTGATATGGGGTTCATAACAATCACGTCTACCTTCTGGGCAATAAAGTTTTCTACCTGTCCCACCTGTTTTTCTGCATTCATCTGGCCATCAGCCACCTGGATATTGACACCTGCCTCTTCTGCCCTTTTCTTAAATGCGTCGCTCAGCCGAACAATATATTCGTCCGACAGTCCCTGGAACGTTACCCCTATGGTAATCTCTTCTTTCCCGGAGTCATCTGCGCTCTCCTCAGACGCTTTTTCTTCTGTTCCCGTTTTTTCTTCCTCTTTGCTCTCTTTTGCCGTATCACCGCAGCCCGCAAGACCTGCTGCCAGCATTGTGAGTACTAACATCTTTGCCATCCATTTTCTTCTCATTTTCATACCTCCATTTTATATGATTATTTCCCTTTGTGGAATACAAAGTTCTTTCCATTATTTTTTACTGCTTTTTGTCTGCACATCCAGCAGCACTGCCAGAACAATAATGATACCTTTGATGATCTGCTGATAATATGCCGATACATTCATCAAGTCCAGCCCATTGCTTATCATTGCCATGAGCAGCGAGCCAATCACTGCGCCATATATGGTTCCCACACCTCCTGAAGTACTGACACCCCCGATGACAGCCCCGGCAATGGCATCCAGTTCATATCCTTCCCCCATCGTCGGAGTTCCGGACTGGATTCTCCCCGCCAGCATAATTCCTCCAAGACCAGCCAGTGCCCCGGCAGCGGTATAGACGATAAGCTTCACACGCTGCACCCGGATTCCCGACACATGGGCTGACTGTTCATTCCCTCCTACCGCATAAACATGACGGCCGAATTTGGTCTTATTCAGAATAAAGGCAGTTACTATAACAACCGCGACCATAATAATAACCAGCATAGGAATTCCCAGTACTTTTCCGCTGCCCATAAAGATATAGGCGGCTGACAGACCAAAAACGGGAGTGGCATTTGTCACAAGGAGTGCCATCCCTCTGGCTGCCTGCTGCATTCCCAAAGTGGCAATAAAAGCAGGGACACGCCCTTTGGATACAATCAGCCCGTTTATAAAGCCGCATAACATGCCAACCAGGATTGCTGTTAAAAATGCTGCCGGCATATTCGTTTTATCTGCCAGGCCGAACATGGCCGAAGTCACCCCGGCCAAAGCCATGATAGAACCCGATGAAAGATCCATCCCTCCGGTTATGAGGCACAGTGTCTGGCCAATGGCTATTACAGCCACAGTAGATGCCTGCTTTAAAATATTCAGCAGATTGGACGGGGTAAAAAACGCCTGGTTTGCAATGGACAGCACCAGGAAGATAACCAGAAAAATAATATAAATCCCGTATCTGGAAATAATCGTTTTTATATTCTTTTTCTCACTTAGCATCTTCAATATTTTCCCCCAATCCTGTTGCATATTTCATAATTGCCTCCTGTGTCATTTCATTTTTTTTCAATACTCCTGTGATACGGCCCTCATGCATAACCAGTGTCCGGTCACAGATTCCCAGGATTTCCGGAAGCTCTGAGGAAATCATCAGGATCGCCTTCCCGCCCGCCGCCAGCTCTCTCATAATACTGTAAATCTCGTATTTTGCCCCCACATCAATTCCCCTGGTAGGTTCGTCCATTATGAGAATTTGCGGATTCGACATGAGCCATCTGGCAATAATCACCTTCTGCTGATTCCCACCCGAAAGATTCCTGATTCCCTGATTTCTGGAAGGGGTCTTAATATTGAGCTGCCGGATTCTCTGATCCACCCCCTCATTTTCTTTCCTGCTGTTAATCACCTGCCCCCACCGGCAGAATTGCTTCAGAGTGAGGATACTCATATCCTTTTTCACTGTAGTTTTCAGATTCAGCCCCGACTGCGCCCGGTCTTCAGTGACAAAGGCCAGTCCGGCACGAATTGCATACCGGGGACTTTTTATAGAGAGCCTGGAGCTCCCTATATAGATTTCTCCGCTGTCCGCCCGCCGCAGTCCGAAGATCGTCTCTACCAGTTCACTTCTTCCCGCTCCCATAAGCCCTGCAATTCCCAGAATCTCGCCTCTTCTGAGCGAAAAGTCCACGCCGTTAAACAGAGAACCGCTGCTCAGAGCTTTGACTCTTAAAACCTCCTCCCCCAGCTCATGGGGAATCTTTGGGGGGTATACATCCTCTATACTCCTCCCTACCATCTTTGCAATAAGCTCATTGGCTGTCAGATAGGACGCTTCATAAGTACCCACAGTTTTTCCGTCCCGCATTACCGTGATCCGGTCTGCAATGCGGAATATCTCGTCCATTTTATGGGATATGTAAACAATCCCTATGCCCCGGGAACGGAATTCCCCAATCACCCGGAAAAGGGCATCCACTTCTTTATCAGAGATAGCCGAAGTGGGTTCGTCCATAATTATAACTTTGGCTTTCATAGAAACAGCTTTTGCAATCTCTACCATCTGCCGTTTTGCCACAGACAGTTCCCTCATTTTTAGATTGGGATCAAGTTCCAGCCCCAGCTGCTGCAGTGCATTCTGTGCTTCGCGCTTCATAGCCTTCTTATCATACAGAATCCCCCTGCCTATCTCTCTTCCCAGAAATATATTCTCCGATACCGTCATATCCAGCACCGTATTCAACTCCTGGTGTATCATAGCAATGCCGTTTCTCATGGCATCCATAGGGGACTGAATCACAGTCTTAGCTCCATACAGCCGCATCTCCCCTTCGTCAGGGTGATATATCCCGTCCACAATCTTCATAAGCGTGGATTTACCGGCTCCGTTTTCCCCCATAATGACATGCACCTCTCCGGATCTCACCTTCAATTCCACCTTATCAAGCGCCAAAACACCCGGAAATCTTTTCGTAATGTTTCTAAGCTCCAAAAGATACTTTCCCATCAATTCACCTCCTACCATAAAGTATAGAGAATTCAGGAAAAAAGTATTTATTATAATATGACAAGGTTGTCCACTATTTTGACCTTATACCGTAGAGAGACAGAATTTCTCCCGGTAAAGAACATTTATAGAATGAATATCGCCGCTGATCTGCAGCTAAAGATAAGGCCGCTGGAAATAAGCATCAAACAGCCGGCCATAGGAAATGTTATTCAAAATATGTTAAGAAAAGCCTCCAAAAAACGCCTGTAAACTGACATACATGCAGTTTCTGTGAGTTTATTTTCGCCTAATATGCTGATTAATTATGGTAAGGGACAAGTTTTCCCTCTTCCAATAACCAGGTGACATAACTGCAGCGCCGGGGGCCACCTCTGGCCCCCGGCGCTGCAGTTATGTCACCGTCCCCCTCTCTTTAATGCTGAACCGTAACCCATTTCAATTCCGTATATTCCTCCGCTGAAAATGAGCTGTTCTCCCGCCCTACACCGCTCATCTTCACGCCTCCGAAGGGCGCACGGGTGGAGCCTACCACTGTAGATTCATTAATATGCACCATCCCCGCTTCTATCTCCTCAGAAAGGGAGAGGGCCAGCGTGATATCATTGGTCAGAATGGAACTGGACAGGCCATACTCATTATCATTGCACAGTTCCACCCCATGCCGGGCATCTTCTGCGCAGATTACACATACCACCGGTCCGAAACATTCTTCATAGAAAATATCCATCTCTTGGGTGACATCCTTTAAAAGCGTTGGTTCGTAAAAAGCGCCCCTGTGCTTTCCCCCGGCAAGAAGCTTTGCCCCTTTGCTCACCGCATCTTCTATCAGACGGTCTAAAACCTGGCACTGTTTTTCGTGAATCAGGGGACCAACGATTGTCTTCGGATCGTGGGGATCTCCCATGACGATCTTGCCCGTTTTCTCCGCCATCACCTCACAGAACTTTTCATAGACAGGTTCCTCGGCAATGATTCTGCTGGTGGCCATACAGATCTGTCCCTGGTGGAAATATCCACCGAATACAGCAATATCCGCCGCTTTATCCACATCAAAATCCTTTAGTATCAACATAGGGTTCTTCCCTCCCAGTTCCAGGGAGTACCGTTTCAGAGAGGAGGCAGCCTGCACGGCAATCCTCTGTCCCACCTGGCTGGAACCTGTAAGGGCAACCATCCGCACCCTCCTGTCTGCGGTCAGGGCGTCGCCCACCACCCTCCCGGACCCCGGAAGGACGCTGAGCACGCCTTTGGGAAGTCCGGCCTTTTCAAAGCACCTGGCAATCACAAGGCCGGATAAGGGCGTGCAGGACGACGGTTTCAGAATAAAAGTATTCCCCATTGCAATGGCGAAAGCCACCTTATTGATTGCCAGAAATAAAGGATAATTAAACGGGGCGATTCCCACCACCACTCCCAGCGGATTTCTTGTGTAGTAAGAAAGGTGATTGGGGTATTCTCCCTGGATTACCCCTCCCGATATACGGCAGCATTCCCCGGCAGCGGTCCGGATTAGTCCGGTGCAGCTGGCAATCTCTGCAGTAATCTTTGTGAGGGAGGATCCGCTCTCGTCAATCAGCCACGGTATATACTTTTCTGCGTCTTCCTCCAGGCAGTCGGCAGCTTTTAAGAGAATGGCTTCTCTTTCCTTGGCCAGGGAGTGTCCCCAGCTTTTCCGGGCTTCATAGGCGCCCCGAAGGGCCTCCTCCACCTCTTTTTCCCCCGCTGCCCTCACCCGGCAGAACACTTCTCCCGTTGCAGGATTAACGTTATCAATCCATGCTTCTTTTTCAGGGCGGACCCACTCCCCATTTACAAACAGGTCAAATTCTCTCATTCTCTTTCCCCCTATTTTATCATGTCACGCAAGGCTGCGATAGTTCCCTCCAGGCCGAATCCGTATTTGTCATAAAGCTCCGGTCCGTCTCCAAATCCCGGGAATACCTGGGGGATACCCATACGGGTAAACCTGCAGTCCAGATTCTTATCTGCAATTACCTCTGCCACAGCGCTTCCCAGGCCGCCAATGGTGTAATGGTCTTCCAGTGTCAGGATCGCACCGGTGTCACGGGCCGCTCTCACAATGGCTTCCTCATCAATGGGCTTCAGGGTATGCATGTCCAGTACTCTCACGGAGATCCCTTCTTTTTCCAGTGAATTGGCCGCGTCAACAGCCTGAGCCACCATAACCCCGCAGGCTATGATGACCGCATCCTTTCCGGGCCTTGTCTCGATAGCCTTCCCAACCTGATAGGTTACCTCTCCGGGCTGGTACACCACAGGTTCGCCTTTTCCTCTGGCAAGACGTATATACACCGGGCCGGGATGGTTCTCGGTAGCCAGCAGCACATCCCTCACAATCCCCGGATCCCCCGGAACGATGAGGGTCATATTGGCCATAGATCGCACAATTCCCAAATCCTCCATGGCATTATGGGTGGATCCCCCGGTGGAGGTAAGCCCCCCGTTGGTCGCTATGATGCGCACCGGGAGATTCTGGTAGCAGATATCTGTCCGGAGCTGTTCGCAGGCGCGCATAGAGGCGAAGGTGGACATTGTGGTGGCATAGGGGATATTTCCCTCAAGGGCAAGTCCCGCCGCCATGCCAAGCATCGTCTGTTCTGCTATGCCTGCATTGATAAATCTCTCCGGGAATGCCTTTTTGCATCCTTTTACACTGCAGGTACGCATCAAGTCTGCTGTCAGCACATAGATTTTCTGATTTCTCTCACCCATTTCCTGAAGAGTATCTCCGCAGATTGTCCTGGATGCCGCGAATTGGCCAAAATTAAACGTTACACCCATATTACTCACCCCTTTCCTTATCCCAGGCTGCCCGTATCTCTGCAAGCGCCTTATTCATATCCTCCTCACTGACAGAGCCCGCATGCCAGTCAGGATTATTTTCCATAAAGGAAACGCCTTTTCCTTTTACCGTCCGGCAGATAACCACTGTGGGGGTATCCGACTCGGGAGAAGGCAGCTGATCCAGAGCATCCACCAGCAGAGCCATATCGTGCCCGTCGACCTCCACTACATTCCAGCCAAATGCCTTCCACTTATCCCCGTAGGGTTCCATCTTCATCATGTCTTCCGTGAAATCATCCAGCTGAAGACAGTTCCGGTCTACAAATGCAACCAGGTTTCCCAGCTTATACTGATGGGCATTCAGCGCCGCTTCCCAGGTAGTTCCCTCCTGGGATTCCCCGTCGCCCAGGAGAACAAATACTCTGTGCTTTTCCTGGTTTACCTTTGCGGAAAAGGCCATGCCGCATCCAATGGGCAGTCCGTGCCCCAGTGACCCGGAAGAGGTTTCCACTCCGGGCAGATTGACCTTGCAGGGATGCATTCCGTATGCACTGTTCAGCTGTCCGTAGGTCTTCAGAATCTCGTCAAAATCAAAAAATCCTTTCAGCGCCATGGCGATGTACATTCCTACCGCACCGTGTCCTTTACTGAGGATAAAGCGGTCCCGGCCCGGCATCCTGATATCTTTTGGGTCTACATGCAGCCCATAGTGGTACAGGGCAATCATGATATCTGTCATAGACAAATCTCCGCCTATGTGAACGCTGCCCTCAAAAGTTCCGCACAGTGTGAGCAGATTCACCCGCATCTGATACGCTTTTTCTTTTAAACTCATTACAACTTGTGTGTCGGCCATATATATTCCTCCTTTCTGGAATTTGCCTGTTTAACATTCTAGTAAAATCTTAGGATATCTGGACTCCTGAAATAACGCAAAGGCATCCAGCGCCTGTGCCAGAGGAATTACCTTTCCGATAATTTTCTCCGTCTGTACCCTGGGAATGAGGTTAATTGCCCGGGGGAACAGATAATGGCTTGTAAATACTGTCTGAATACTGGCCTCCTTCATATACAGTTTATAGAGATTCAGAGGCATTTCATACGCAGGCGGAAACACTGCAAAATATGTTACTTTGCCGCAGTGAGCCACAAGGTCAAGGCATACATTGGCCGCCTTTGGCGAGCCCGACACTTCAAATACGTGATCAAACCCATTTCCCTCAGTAATCTCCATGCTTCTCTTCTCCAAATCATCATGAAAGGGATCCAGCGCATACTCCGCACCCATGTCCAGCGCCAGCCGGCGCTTCTCAGGCACGGGATCAATGGCTGTTATCCTGGCGCCCCCTGCCAGAAGCACCATATTCAGCAGTATGGAGCCTATACCGCCGATCCCGGACACCGCCACGGTCTGTCCATGTTTGATTCCCGCCAGATCCATGGCGCGTATGGTGCACACGGAAGGCTCCACCAGGGAATACTTCTTTAAATCCGCATCCGCGGGTATCTTATATACTGCGCTGATGTCTGTGACAATATATTCACTGAATGCCGCTACCGGCGCTGCCTGAAGACAGTACTGGGGCAGCCCCTTTTTGCACATGGGGCACTTTCCGCACACTGCCACCGGCGCCACCACTACCTTGTCCCCGATCCGGTAACCGTAATCCCCGGTTCCTTCTCCCAGCTCAGTTATCACACCCGATGCCTCATGCCCCAGGGGAATCCCCGGCTGAGCGCCCAGAACCCCCATGGTCACCATATGCACATCTGTGGCACAAAGAGCGGCATAGGCTGTCTTTATCTTAACCATTCCGGGACGTACCTCTGGGATATTCACCTCCCGGACCTCAATCTTATCCTTTGCTGCAAAATACACTGATTTCATTTTTTCCATACGCTTCACCCGAAGTCCCTTTTGTCTTTAGGCAGGAGATAAACTACCTCCTGCCTAAGAATTCATTCCCTATATTTCACCGCACTATTTGCTCTGTGCCTCTTCTCTGATCTGATCAATGGTTTTCCACTCAAAAGGAAGCACCTTGCAGTACTGCAGATCCGGATCCTCATACTCTTTCCAGTTTTCCTTTGTGATAGCTCCGTTTGGAAGATCTGATGCGGCCGGAAGGTTGCTTGCGTCGTATCCTTCCTCAAACATCATATGAATCAGATCCACTGCAGCGGAACCGTTTAAGTTCGGGCTGTTGTATCCGGTTACCAGCATCTCTCCGCTCTCCAGATACGGGAACATTTCTTTTCCGCCGTCTGCGGCGCAGGCTACATAGATATCTTTTCCGGGTGTGAGACCTGCATTTTTGATTGCCTTAATTGCCCCGGCGCCCATGGGGTCACAGGCTGCCATAATTAAATTTATGTCAGAGTTTCCGGCGATAATATCTTCTGCCGCTGCAAGTCCGCCCTCATTGGTCCAGTCACCCTGACCCTGGGCAACAATTTCAAAATCCCATTTGTCACTGCTGAATTTTCCTTTATCTCTCAGCTCGCTGAACAGATCATTTGCCTCCAGGTATGCGTCTTCCTGGCAGGCGTAAGGATTGCCCTGCTGTTCTGCGCGTTTGTACAGAATTCCTGCGATCATGCCGTTGATGCGGCTCTCATCAATGGTGTGTCCCATCATACCCAAAATCGCTGCTGCCTTAATATGCTGATCCTTGAAGAACTCACCCATATAGAGTCCGGATTCCCAGCCGCCGAAGTAGTTGTTGGCAAGGATAGAAGTAACCACCGGCACGTCCTCTGCAAAGTCTACACCGGCACCGATAACCGGAATTCCTGCTTCCACCGCTCTTTTTACATCTGCTGCCGCTGCTGTAACGTCCATAGGATTCAGGATAATCGCATCATATCCGGCTGTAATCATGGATTCCACATCCGCGCTCTGCTTGGAAATATTGCCGTCCGCGCACAGCATAACCAGCTCATACCCATAATCCTCAGCCGCCTTTGTTGCACTGTCAATCATCTCTGTAAAGAAAGAGCTTCCCATCTGGCCCATAGATAAGCCAATGGTAAGATTTCCTTTTTGCTCCTTAGGCAGTGCCTTGTCAATATCCTTTCTGTCCTTCATAGCAGGAGATACCAGCCCGCTCAGGGCATTTCTCTCAGTAAGCTTGTAGATCTCGTGTAAGTCACCTGTATCGGCAGTGTCCTCCGCCTTGGTGTCACTGGCTGCCGTGGTATCGGATTCTTCTGCTTCTGTCTCCTTCGTTTCTGCTGCCGGTTCTTCTTTCACCTCATCAGAGCTAGCCTTGGTGTCCCCGCAGCCTGCCAGGGAACCTGCTACCATCCCCACTGTCAGTGCCATTGCCAATAGTTTTCTTACTTTCTTTTTCTGCATAAATCCTTCTCCTTTCATTTACGCTTTTTTATTAGTGAATTCATTTCACTCCCTTTGTTACTGCTTTTTGTTTCCTATACTTTTCAAGAGAACTGCCGCAATGATGATCACACCCTTTGCAACCTTCTGGGGATAAGCAGCAATGCTCAGCAGGTTCATGATATTTCCTATCAATGCCATAATCAGTACACCGATGATGGTATTTACAACAGATGCCTTTCCGCCCTCCAGATTCGCACCGCCGATAACCACGGCAGCAATTGCGTCCAGCTCGTATCCGCCGGATACGGTAGCCGGGGTTCCGATGGCTGCCCGGCAGGTAACAAAGATTCCTGCAAGTGCACTGAGCGCACCGCAGATGGTATATGCCGCCGCCTTGTAGAGGTTCACATTGATACCGGACAGGCGCACTGCTGTCTCGTTGCTTCCGGACGCTATGGTAAGACGACCGTAGGAAGTCCATTTGATTAAGAATACGAACAGCAGAATCACAATCAGCGTTACGTATACAGCAACCGGCACTCCCAGAAGCGGATCTTTAATTTCCGCAAACGCAATAAGGGCATCTGTGGCAGGAGTGGACGGCAGACGGATGGGCTGTCCGTTTGTGAGAATGTAGGCCAGTCCCTGGGCCATTGTCATAACAGCCAGAGTGGCAATGAATGCCGCCATCTTAAAATACGCTACCAGCACACCGTTCAGCAGTCCTATGACTCCGCCCACAAGGGCAGTAATCACAACACACCCGAGAAGTGCGGGAACTGAGGTAATGCTTTCTTTTGTGAGAAGCAGGGCGATAACCACACTTCCCACCCCCAGAATTGCACCGCAGGACAGGTCAATGCCCCCGGTCATAATGACAAGCATGCACCCGATCCCTACCAGGGCATACGGCACCTGCTGCCTCAGTACATTCACAACGTTTCTCTGGGAAAGAAAATTCGGTGACAGGCAGCTGGCAATTATAATCAGTAAAACAAAGATGATAATCGCATTGTTTTCCTTAAAAAACTTCTTTAAATTAAATTTATTTGCAACTTTTGCCTCGCTCATATTCGCATCCTCCGCTTTTATAATCCTGTAGAAGCCTATACCCCCATAGAGTAAGAGATTAGGTTACTTTCCGAAAAGTCTTTCTTATCCAGTTCTCCGGTGACTTCGCCGCCCCTCATGATAATCACCCGGTCACACATCCCCATAATTTCCTGCATCTCGGAAGATATCATCACAATAGAATAGTTTTTGGCAGCAAAATCATTGATAATTTTATAGATCTCTCTTTTTGCACCTACATCCACACCCCGGGTAGGCTCATCCAGCAGCAGTACTTTACAGTCTGAGGCCAATAGCTTTGCAATTGCCACCTTCTGCTGATTTCCGCCGGACAGGCTGGACACATCATTTTCTATACTTCCCACCTTGATAGACAGCTGCTCTACCATATCGTTGATATACGCGGTCTCCTTCTTTCCCGAAAGCTTCCCGAAAGCTGTCTTAAAAAGCTTCAGACACCCCAGGGTAATGTTATTTCGGATCGGAAGATCCAGCAGTACTCCCTGGGTTTTTCTGTCTTCAGGCAGCAGTCCTATCCCGTTGTGTATGGCATCCCTGGGGCTTCGAATGGTTACTTCCCTGCCATCCAGATAGATTTTTCCGGAATCCCTTTTATCCTCTCCGAAGATAGCCCGGATGGTCTCTGTCCTTCCCGCCCCTACAAGACCGTTGATTCCCAGAACCTCTCCCTGGCGGACCTCAAAAGAAACGTTGCTGACTTTCCCTCTGACACTGATATTTTCCACTTTGAAATTTACCGGTCCTATCCGGACCTCCCTTTTGGGATAATAGTCCTGAAGCTCTCTTCCTACCATTTTATTGGCCAGCTCCTGTTTTGTAATAGAAGAGGTCTCCACCGTGTCAATGTAGGTGCCGTCCCTCATAATGGTTATTCTGTCGCACAGCTCCATGACCTCTTCCAGACGGTGGGAGATATAGATGATGGCAACTCCCTCCTCCCGCAGTTTCCGCAGCAGACGGAACAAGTGCACGACCTCATTGTTGGAGAGCACGGAGGTAGGCTCGTCCAGTATCAGTACAGAAGCATTTCTGGACAGGGCCTTGCAGATTTCCACCACCTGCTGGTATGCCACCGTCAAATCACCTACCTCATCCGTTGCTTTTATATCCGAAAATCCTGTCTCGTTCAGATATTCCTGCGCCTTTTTCCGAAGCTCCTTCCAGTTGATAATCTTACTGTCTTTGTTCAGACTGTCGATGAAAATATTTTCAGCTACGGTCAGATCGTTTACCAGCATCAGCTCCTGGTAGATAATGGAGATTCCATAGGCCATTCCATCCTTGGGACTTTTTATATTGGCAAGTTTGCCTCCTATGTATATTTCCCCCTCATCCTTTTCCAGGGATCCGGCCAAAATCTTCATAATTGTGGATTTTCCGGCCCCGTTCTCTCCCATGAGCGCATGAATCTCACCCTTTCTCACCTTGAGAGAGACGTTGTCCAAAGCCACAACTCCGCCGAACCGCTTGCAGATGCCGCGCATATCTACCCAGTTTTCTGAATTGCTCATAGCGCACCTCCTATCTCGCCAGCATATATCCTCCGTCTATGGTAAGGACTGCTCCTGTAACCTGTTCTGCCGCCTCGCTGGCCAGGTAGACAGCCGCAGCCCCGATTTCTATGGGTTTGCCAAAACGCCCGGTGGGAGTGCAGGACAGCCAGTAATCCGTCCATCCCTTCGTCTCTCCCTCATCCTTCACTCCCGTTACCAGATTGGTCTCTGTATATCCGGGAGCGATTGCATTTACCCGTATACCATACTGTGCCCATTCATAGGCCAGGCACTTGGTCAGCCTGTCCCCGGCCGCTTTGGCCGCGTTGTAGGAACAGCTTTTCTGGGGGATATTCACAATCCTGGAAGAATTGGAGGTGATATTAATGATCCGCCCTCCCTTCTGTTCCTTCATCTTCAGCCCTGCATAATGGCACATAAGAAATGTTCCGTTTAAGTCTACGTCCAATACCCGGTACCATCCGCTCAGATCATCTGTGTCTTCCATCGGGTCAAAGGGAGTGGCAATCCCGGCATTGTTTACCAGCACGTCAATTCTTCCGTAATCCTCAGCCACTTTGGCAACCACTCTTTTGGCATCCTCCTGCTTTGTCACATCCCCTTCATAGGCCCGGTGGACACCGCCGAATTGCTCTAGCTCTTCTATGGTCTTAGCAGCGCTTGCCTGATTTCTGCACATAATAGCAACACTGGCTCCGCTCTGCGCCATAGCCAGGGAGATTCCTTTTCCAATTCCCTTATTTCCCCCGGTTATCAGGACCACTTTCTCCTTCAGGGAAAATGCATGTTCCAAAGACTCTATCATAAAAGCTCCTTTCTCACTTGGTACAGTCAAAAACCAGCTTTGCATATTTTCCTGATTTCTGATCCGCGTAGGCCTGCTTACACTCATCCAAAGCATATATCTTTTCCACCACCGGCTTAAAATTCATCTGGGGAAGCATATTAACAGCCCTGGGGAAGGATTCCTGGGCCAGATACATTCCCTGGATTCTCAGCTCTTTCCGGTAGGTGTACTCCAGAAGATTCATAGACATTTCATAGTCCCTCCGGTACATGGACATGAATACCAGATGTGCTCCCCTGGCAGCAAAATCCAGGGTTTTTCTGGCCGCGGGTCCGTTTCCGGAGGACTCAATCACTGCATCAAAGCCTTTATTGCCCGTAATTTTCTGCACCTGCTCTTCAATATCCGGATCCAGAGGATTAAGCACGTAATCGGCGCCCATCTCTAACGCTCTTTTTCGCTTTCCCTCCATAGGCTCCAGCACGGTCACCCGCCCTGCGCCGCTCCGTTTCAGAAGCTGGGTCATCATAAGGCCGATGCCGCCCCCGCCTGAGACAGCCACGTGAGCCCCCAGCCGGAAGTCCGCCAGTTCCACTGCCCGCACCGCAATATTAAAGGGTTCTGTCAGTGCCGCGTCCAAAAGACTTACCCCTTCCGGCAGCTTATATACCTGATCCTCATGCCATACGATGTACTCCGCCTGGGCAGCCCCCAGGCCCTCTGCATGTTCGCAGAACTGAGATTCCCCTCCAAGACAGTAGTCACAGGAACCGCAGGTCCGGTAAAAATTGCCTGTTACTTTATCCCCTACCTTCAGCCCTTTGCGGTTTGCCTTTGGTCCCAGGGCCTCAATGGTCCCGGAAAGCTCGTGTCCGCAGGGCGATGGAATAGGAAGATCAAAATATCCCTCCAGCAGATGGGGATCGGAACCGCACACAGAGGCATACGCTACTTTGATCAGAACTTCGTCCTCATTTACAATCTCCGGCTTGGGTACCTCCATACAGGCTACCTCTCCCAGCTCTTTGGTGCTCTCATTAAATGCTTTCACCAGCATAACTGCTTTCATCCCTGCTCCTCCTTTACCAGATGGTCACTCCGCCGTCTATTAGAAAATCACTCCCTGTTGCATACGAAGACAGCTCAGAAGCCAGAAATACAACAATTCCCATAATCTCATTCAGGGACGCAAAGCGGTTCATAGGGACCGCATCCCTTACAAATTCCTCCAGAGGAGCCATATCCATATCATCGTGCAGACCGGAGAGAATCATTCCGGGGCTGATGCTGTTGCACCGGATGCCGTCCTCCACATAGCTGACTGCCATAGACTTGGTGAACTGAATCACACCTGCCTTCGTGGCGGCATAAACGGCCATATGCTGACTCATATCCTTTCTGCTCCCTTTATTGATGATGTGCCCTGACATCGAGGCAGTATTGATAATAGAGCCTCCGTTTCCCAGCTCTTTCATCTTGTTTGCCGCGATCCGGTTAACCAGAAACATTCCTGTAAGGTTAATATCTACCACACGCTTCCATTCCTCCAGGGGAATACCGGAGGGACTGTCGCTGCGTCCCGCAACACCGGCATTGGAGAATACAATATCCAGCCTTCCAAACAGCTCTGCTGTCTCCCGGATCATTCTTGTCACATCTGCTTCGTCCGCAACATTTCCCATGCACTTCCCCGTCTTTACGCCGTACCGTTTTTCGATTTCTCTGCAATTCTCCTCGAGAATCTGTGCCTTCTGGGGAATATCCATCAATACAACATCCGCTCCGGCCTCCGCCAGTCCGGCCGCACAGGATCTTCCGATCCCCCCGGCCCCTCCGGTCACAAGGGCTGTCTTTCCCTTCAGGGAGAGCATCTCATAGATACTCCTCAGTTCTGCAATCTGCAATGGTTTCATACTCTTTCTCCTTCCTGTTTTATCCTGCCTTCTCTATCCATACATCCTAATTTGCACTCTTAATCCTGCAGCTCAATTAAATTTCCGTCCGGATCCTTTAAAAATGCCCAGTGCTCCTCCGGGGTGGCTCTTCTGTCCGGAGGAAAGAAAAAGTAAACCCCGTCTGCCTTCATAGTTTCGTAAGCCTCAAAAATATCTGGAACACGCAGGCAGATATGTGTATAGCCAGGCTGGTTCCAAACCGTCTCGTCCCCTTCTTTTTGCGGGTGAAATTGAAACAGCTCCAACACAATCCCATCCGGGGATTTTAAGAAACAAAAATCCGAAAAAGCTCCCGCCGACAGCCGGTACAGCCCATTGTGGGAACTGATAAATTCTTCTGAAAACACATCCTGAAATTCCAGCTGAAACCCGAAATACTTTGTATAAAACTCAATGGTTCTGCCAATATCCCGCACCGTAATTCCCACATGCAGAAACTTAGATACGCTCATATGCCATTTCCTCCCTGTTAGCCTGTCTGTTCTGTTTCTTTACAACATTTTTACTAGATTTATATAGAGTTGCCAGTTTTTTTTATGCACTTTGCATATCTTTTAAGGTAATTATAGTATTTTCAATCATTTTTACAATTCGAATTTCAGGAGAGATCTATTCCTTGCGGGAATGAATCCCTGAACTACCTCAGGAGTTAGCCTTTGTTCCGTCCTCATGTGCCGCGGTATATGCCGTCCGGGTCATCTGCTCTGGTTTTTCAGGAGGACAATAGCCGGCTTTCTCCCATAAAGGAGTATTATACTCATACAAGGCGTCCACCAGGGGACCGGTGATCCCGGGATCGATCATGGCCGGCTCCGCCACCCAGCTTCCTCCCGGTGCCATTAACCTGATGCGGTATAAGCACTCCTCGTACCGTTCCCGGTATCCTGCGCCCTGCCTGTCCAGAATCCCCTGGTTATCGAATCCTCCCACAAAACAAATCTGCTTTCCATACTTCTTTTTCAGCTCATAGGGATGGTTGCTTAACTGCAGGGGATTTAAGGCGTCTATTCCCAGCTCTATAAAATCATCCATGAGAGGCGCAATATAGCCGCAGGAATGATGTTCGTACAGCATGCCCTGGCCGTGTACCGCATCCACAATTCGTTTTAAATGTGGCTTTATCATGTTTCTCCAGATTTCCAGAGACATAAACATTCTGTCATTGGATCCGTAGTCGTCGTGGAACTGTATCTTATCAGGTTTATAGTATTGAGCGATTAAATTTATTTCCTCTATCCGGTAATCGGTGAGCGCTCCCAGAAGATCTCCGGCTGCCTCTTCTTCCATCAAAAGACCGCACAGGGCATCCTCCACCCCTGTCATAGCGTGAAACTGCTCGAATAAGCCATTTATTATAATCACACTGCTAAGCTTGTTCTCCCTGTCCCACTGTGCGGTATCCTCCCTGGCGCCCCTCTCCCAGTCATAGCTTTTGGGATCCGGAATCTTCAGATGCGTTCTCCACTCTGTGATATCCTCCAGTCTCTTTGTTCCCCTGGTCACCATAGGCCCCTCCATCCCCTCTTCGAAGGTCCAGGATACGCCAAAGGCATCTACGGTAACACCGTAACCCTTTGGTCCCTCCATCACGATTGTGGGAAGACAGGTATCCTGGTCTGTGGTCTGGCTTGGCACCCACAAAGGCTCCTCATGCCGGTAGGCCATTAATATATTTTCTTTGGCATTCATTACTTATCCACTCCTTTATTTGCGAAAAGACGGCCCCGGATCGTTTCCTAAGGCCGCTTTCTCATATGGGATTCTGTTGTCAGCTGTTTATAGTTCCGGACACCATTTCCTGTAATCCACCTCCAGGAACTTGGATCTCTCAAACCGTTTTTTCTGAGCATACGGCACCGTACAGTCAAAGATCATCTTGCAGGAAATGCCGTTGTCCCTCAGTGCCAGATTGTACTCCATCTTCTGGGAGGGATCCAGAGGATGGCATCTGACTCCAGGGATAAAGATGGTGTCGATGTCCCCCTGGTATCTGGTATTCATGGCAAACAATACATCATTCATATCAAAGGGATCTACATCCTCATCCACGATAAAAATATGCTTTAATTCTGAAAATGCGGAAAATGCAAGCAGGGCAGCCTGTCTCTGCCGGCCCTCGTCACTCTGGGTCCTCTTCTTAAACTGAAGCACTGCCATATATTTGCCCCCTCCGGCAGAACAGCAGTACACGTTCTGAAGACGGCCGGGCATTGCCCGCTCTACCATCTGTATGATACTGGCCTCTGTGGGAATGCCAGCCATATTTACATGCTCCTCGCTGGGTCCGATGCAGGTCTGCATAATGGGATTCTCCCTGTGCGTGACGGCTTTTACCTTGATAAGGGGAACTGCCTGATTGGCATTTCCCGTATACCCCGGGAATTCTGGCATGGCCTTCCCTGTATTGGTATTGATATCCTCCCGGATATAGGAGTCAGGAATTAATTCTCCCTCAATGACGTATTCTGCATTGGCAATGCATTTTTCTTCTATGGTGAGACAGTTGGTCAGCCGCACCGCAGAATTTCTGATGGCCCCTGCCACGGAGAGCTCATTGAATCCGATAGGCGTTGTGGGTGGCTCAAAGCATGCGGCAATTTCGATGGCAGGATCCACCCCGATGCTGATGGATATGGGAAGGGGTCTGCCCAGAGCCTCCGCCTTTTCCCGGAAAGCCCCCAGATGTCTTGCGCCCGGAACAAAATACATGGAAATGGTGTCTTTGCTCTGCAGACAGAGCCTGTGGATTGTAATATCCGATTCCCCCGTCTCAACATCCGAAGCATAGCACATACCCATGGTGATATACGGACCCGCATCCTCCGGCGTATTGGTAGGCGCCGGCAGAATCTTTCTGATGTCAAACCCTTCCTCAGCGGCAAAATGTTTTACCTCCTGACAATCAGCCTCAGCATTTGAGATAACTACCGGCCGGATAGGATGTTCTACCGCCTCCTTCAAAAGAAAGCCGAGGCGTTCCGGCTTTTCCCCGAGAAGAAGTCCCACTCTTTCTCTGGACGCCAGAAGACCAATCAGCACTCTTGCATCCTCATGGCCTGTGACCTGATTAAACATCAGGGCCGGACCTTGCTTTGTGGGCCTTTTCACGGTTCCCCCTGCTCCTACATACCGGTAGATCCCGGAAATCTCCGCATGGGGTTTTACCGGAACATCGGTTTCCATATATTGACCCGGAACCTTTTTTAATAATTCGATGGCAGCTCTAAGACTATTATACTTTGGCATACCCTCACCCCCTTACTCCCGCTATTTTATTTCTTTTTCTTTGGGTGTTCCCCTGTACATGGTTTTCAGATATAGTCTCCGCATATCCTCCGGCGTTGTAAGCCTCGGGCAGTGTTCCCAGATTTTCGTCTTCTGGGCGTCCACGATCATCTCTTCCAGGTGCTCCTCACCGATTCCCATCTCCGAAAGGTTCTTCGGCAGGCCCAGTTTTTCGTTGAGCTTCACCAGATAGTCAATGAGCATTTCCGTCTCAAAGTTTTCTGTATAGGCGTGTTCTCTGCGGAGCAGATTATACACTTTCTTATATTTTCCCCTGTCTGCAAGCGCATTGAACTCCATGGTGGTGGGGAACAGCATGGCATTGGCCAGTCCGTGAGGCACATGGTAGAAACCTGTCAGCGGATGGGACAAAGCATGGGCCTGGTTTGGCAGGCAGAGGGATAAGGTGATTCCCGCCAGCGTGCTTCCCATAATCATATCAGAGGCTGCATCTATATCCGCCCGGTTTGCCACAAACCTTGGCAGGGCAGGTCCGATCAATTCCATAGCCTTTTCTGCTACGGAGTCAGAAAACGGAGTCGCCAAATCACTCATGTAACACTCTACCGCATGGATCAGGGCATCCATTCCAGTGGAAGCTGCAACTCCTGCCGGAAGTGTGGTGATCAGTTCCGGATCCAGCAGAGCCACCTGCGGAAGCATCTTGTCATTCAGAATTACCATCTTGTATTTATTCTCATCTGTGATAACCGTATTTCTTGTCACCTCACTGCCGGTGCCTGCTGTGGTTGGAATGGCAATTACCGGAATGGGATCATGTTCCACCGGCAGATAGTATCCCCAGAAATCCTGAAGGCGTTTTCCGCTGTATCCCACAAGAGCAGCACTCTTTGCCGTATCCATGGAGCTTCCTCCGCCCACTGCCACCACGCAGTCCACCTTTTCTTCCACGATAATCTTAACTACCTTTTCCACTACCCAGCAGCCGGGATCCGGCTCCACGTCAGTAAAGGTCACACAGGGGTAGCCTGCAGCCCCGATAATCTTCTCCACCCTTCCTGTAATGCCGGCCTTCACCAGGCCCGGGTCAGATACCAGAAGCACCCTTGTCCCATGCAGTCTCTGAATATATTCCCCTAATTTTTCAACAATCCCGACACCAAATTCAATATCCTGTTTTACTGAGAAGCTGTGATTTTTCATTCAATATTTCCTCCTTTTGGATGTTATCTACTGAAGCTCAGGGGGTATTTCTGCTCCATACTCCCTCATTTTTTCTGTTACCAGGGGCTTTAATTCCTCAAAAAAGATCTGGGGATGCTTACAGAAGAAGGGTTTCCAGGCCACAAAGCTGCCCCCCGGGGCAACCCTTTGAAATACTCTCCGTATCTCCTCCCGGCTCTCCTTTGGAGTGACATCTTCCCTGTCCAGTATCTCCACATTGTTAAATCCTCCGCAGAAACAGAGGTCCTTGCCGTATTTCGCCTTCAGTTCCTCCGGATGATTGGAGATCTGCACCGGGTGAACGGCGTCCACTCCAAGCTCAATAAAGTCTTCAATCATGGGGCGCATAAACCCGCAGCAGTGGAGAATATAAAACATTCCCATTTCATGGGCAGTATCCACCATTCTCTTAAGCTGAGGCTTTATGAGTTCCCGCCATGTGGAAAGAGACATCATCATGGATTCCTTTGCACTGTAGTCGTCAAAAACCATAATGGCATCCGGTTTATAATATTTTCCTATTTGCCGGATCAGTCTCAGTCTGTAATCGGTGAATTCCCGGAACCAGTCTTCCATTATCTCCGGTTCCTCCAGCAGCGCGCACAGGACATCCTCGAATCCCATCATCAGATGCGCCCGCTCAAACATACCGTTGAACAGCTGGACAATGGAAAACTTATTCTCTCTGTCCCACCCTGCGGTATCCCTGGCCGCCAGAGCTTCCCAGTCCCGGTCCTCCACGTTGGGGAAGACTATTTCCTTTTTCCATTCCTCCACGCAGGATACTGCCCGGGTTCCTACCTTCTGTACAGGCCCGTTGGCTTCCAGGTTATACTCATACTCTACCCCGAACTCGTCTCTGCCCTCCGTGCGGCCTTCATACCGCTCCTGCACTGCCTGCTGCAATACGATGTCACAGTCTGTAATATTATTGGGAATCCACAGGGTTTCCTGATGTTTCATGGCCAATATCACATTTTCACGCCTTGTCATTGTTTTTGCAGCCCTCCCTTCCTGTATGTATTTACTAAATTTTGTTGCTCTTAAGCCTATAATATAGTAATTTTATACAATTAATCAATTCAGTTTTCCCAGTCAATCTATTCCCCCAAAGAATATATGCCCCATTCCCGGGGAAAGTCTCTTACTGCAGGAATCCCTTTAATACAATTACTTTTTCTTTCACGACCTCTCCCAGAGTGGTAAATCCCTCTTTTCCGGTGCCGCTCAGCTTGTATCCACCAAAGGGCTGCATCATATTCCGGTAGGTCCCGGTGCCGTTTACTACCACGCCGCCGGACTCTATGTTTCTTGCCAGATGCATCCCCTTTTTCCAGTCTCTGGTCATCACACAGCCGGAAAGACCGAAGCAGCTGCTGTTGGCAATCTCCACCGCTTCCTCAGGGGTGTCGAATCCTATAATGGGCATAACAGGGCCGAAGATTTCCATATCCCGGGCAATGTCCATGGACTTATCTACCTCTCCGATTACCGTAGGCTCTATAAACGCGCCTTTCCGTCTCCCTCCTGCCAAAAGTTTTGCCCCCTGGTCCAGGGTTTTCTTGATCTGCTGTTCCACCTGAATGGCTGCTTTTTCTGAGATCAGACTGTTCATCAGGGTCTTTCCTGGTTTCAGCTGGGAAAAGTCCAGCCCAATGTACTGATCCAGCTCTGCCTCTACGTCCATATCATATCCCATCTCTATTTTAGATACCGCATCCAGTACGGTCTTCGTAAACTGTTCTTTTACGGAATTCTGTACGATGAACCTCTTGGGGGCGATGCACACCTGTCCCGCAGAATTCATTCTCCAGGCGGCTGCCTCCCTGGCAGCTGCCTCCACATCTGCATCCTCCAGAACAATAAAGGGATCGTTTCCTCCCAGCTCCAGCGCACAGGGGGCCAGCCGTTTGGCCATGATGCCGGCGATGTGGAGTCCTACTTCTGTGCTTCCGGTGAGCGTCACGGCATCCACTCTGGGATCCGCAACCAGCCAGTCTCCAATGTCACCCCCTGCGCCGGTCACTACCTGCAGGGCGTCTCCCGGCACGCCGGCCTCCCACAGCAGCTCGATCAGCTTCATCAATGCCAGAGGGTTGCTGGTGGGCGGCTTTACAATTACCGCATTCCCCGCTGCCAGAGCCGGGGCAACTTTGTAGCCGAAAAGCATCAGAGGCGCATTGAAGGGTACAATAGCCAGAACGGTTCCCACGGGTTCGTATACTACCATCTGCAGATCCTGTTCCGTCTTGCCGTCATGGCCGGCCTCGGTGCCGGGTACTAAAAGCTTCCCGTCACAGCGCTTTGCCGTCTCCAGGTATCCCCGGAACAAGCCAGGTATCCCCTGCCACTGAAACAGGCCGTTTCGCACGCTGCTTCCGCTCTCTCTCATCAGGGTTCCGATAATTTCCCTTTTATTCTCCTCCATTAACCGGAAAAAGCGCTCAAAAATAACTTCCTTTTCCTTCAGGGGCACAGCGCTCCACTTTTTCAGTCCTCTTTTGGAAGCCTCCAATGCCCTGTCCACATCCTCCTTGGTGGCCATTGGTATGGTGTCAATCACTTCATTTGTAATGGGATTGATAACCGGTATAGTTTTACCGTCACCGGACCCTGTCTTCTGTCCGTCAATCATCATTTTCATAGTACTGCTCCCTTCTTTCTGCAAAAATCTCCGCCCTACATTATAGCATTATAACGCAAGACGGAGATCCTTATCTACAATCCTTACTATTATCTTGTCTCAAACAGGATCGCTCCCTGAGCTACCAGATTATCCTGCAGTTCCTTGATATCCTTCTGAAGTTCTCTGGGGGTTACACCCTTCTTTACAGAAAGTGCCGCTGCGGTCCCCGCTGCCTGCCCGGTTACCATCGTCTGATGGAGGTAGCGCAGGTATGCCGGCCGGTCAGTGGATACAGATTTGCCTGCTGCCAGCAGATTGTCAATGGTTTTGGGAATCAGGCACCGGTAAGGAATATCGTAAGATCCCCCATCCTTCGGAAATGCCATATCTGTCTTACCGTCCACGCATACAGCCAGTGTATCCATGGCTGCCACATGGTATCCCCCTGCCTTAAAGGATGTCTTGCCAATCGTGTCCTCAAACTGACGGCATGCCTCCACGTCGTCCCTGGTAAGGATATACTCGCCTACAATCCTGGGGCCTTCTCTCAGACGAAGCTCTGTGCAGGTCTTGGTAATATAAGCGTGCTCAAATCCAGGCACATAATTCTTGAAGAATCTCCAGGCAATCATATTCTGCTTCCTGCATTCAATGTTGCATCTGGTAAGATCCCACGCATCCGTGGGAAGCGCGTGATCCACCTGGGAGGAATGCTGGAAGTGGGCCTGAATGTGCCCCCCCTCTCTTGGGGTAAGGAAGAATCCGGCTCCTGAATACGGATGCCAGTCCCCGTTTTTCAGGGCCATATCACGCAGCTCATAAAAGCCCATGATTTCTCCCAGCTCTTTGATGTCGTAGCACTTACGGTACATATCCTCTACTTCTTCCCTTGTATTTGCACCCTCATAAGGGAAGATCAGCTGTTTAAAGGAAAACTGGTCCGGATTGGTGCGGATATAGGTTAAGAGCTTGTCCCAGTCTACCCCGTCCACTGTGAACGCCAGGGTATGAGGCTGGATAATATCACGGCTGACGCAAGCTGTCTCACATCCCGCCTGGATAGCCACGTATCCCTCTCCGGTACAGTCGATCACACGTTTTGCTTTCATCTCGTTTCTGCCATTGGCATTTTCAACGATAATTCCGTTTACGGTGTTCTCCTCCTTGGTAACCCCTACCACCAGAGTGTCCAAAAGGAGATCCACACCCTCTTCTTCCATCATTTCAAAGATAAGGTATACCCACCATTCCGGATCTACATAGGAGAAGGTATAGCCTGCTTTTTCTCTGATCTTGCTTCTCCACTCAGGCAGCGCATGCCCGGATTTCAGAAGTCTCTGATAGGTTTCTTCCACCAGGCCCCCGATATCTCTTTTGCCCTGTGGGTTAAATAATCTTGCATAGGCGAATCCGGGAGGTCCGGAAAGACTCATCTGCCCTCCCAGAATCCCTGTTTTTTCAATCAATAAGGTTTTTGCACCATTCCTCGCACTGGCAATTGCCGCAGCCACACCTGAAGTTCCGCCGCCGCAGACAATTACATCATATTGTGTGTCGTACCCCATAACGTGCCCTCCTTCATTATATTTTTCTATTTTTTAAAATCTTCAATTGATTTTGCAATGGTTCCATCGGGCATAGCTACCGGCTCTACGCATCCCTCGCTGTGAAGCGCCCATGGAAGGATGACTCCGGAATGGCCGCCCCGGCCGCCGATTACTACTACTTCTACATCTTTGGGGGAGCGCGTCACAGGCAGAGGATGTCTGTTTTCCCACTCTTTCGGCCGTACCGGAACAAGTCCGCGGTTGCGAACCATAGGTACCTCATGATATACATACTGATGAATATGTTCCTGAATCATTTCCTTTGTATAACCGGATTTTTTCAGCATCATACCGTGGTCCGGCGTCAGGCATACTACCAGGGGACCAGGCATATAGGCATTGTTGGAGCCAAGTGTGGTACAGCAGTGTGTTATGGTATCCAGCAGATCGTGTCCGTTTAAGCTTAGGAAGTCGATAATATCATGAAGAGGTTCTGCTTTCAGCACATAGACCGTGGTTGTATCTGAATCATAACGGTCCTCGTTGATCATATTCCACTGCGCCAGTTCAGGCTCTTCTGCAAAGCAGTAAGTGAATTCTGCCTGGGAAGCGATGCAGTCCAGATCACATACACCTGGAACTGAGCGGAATATATTCATGATAACCAGGTTAACAGCTCTTCCTATGGTTGCGTTGGCCGGATAGCCAGGTCCCTGGCAGCCCTGTTTGCCGGAGATTCCAATTTCCTGGGCAATGGGACCGGATACGATTACCATGTTGCCGCCGGGATGAGAAGTTGTCACAGACTGGTTCAGGTTGTACAGGGGACTGTTCAGCGCCTTGAATACAGCTACCAGTATGGGCATGGCTGTTGGTTTGCATCCTGCCATAATTGCTGCCACTGCCACGTCCCTTACGGTAACGGTCTTGCCGCTGGGGCCGCTGGGACTGCACAGCACCAGATCTTCATCAAATGGACAGTACTCCATCATTTTCTCATACCGGGCTTTCGTAGGAGGAATGATCGGAAGCCCGTCGCTGATGTGCTCTGCATTGAAGAAATCGTTAATTTCCTCCATGTATGCACCCGGTTCACAGAGTTTTTCTTCTTCTATCTCTAATTCCTCCGTCAGGGGGAGCAGTCCGTCTGCTCTCGGAGGCACTTTGTCCATCTTAAAGTCAATGTGGGCAAGCTCTTCCAGCTTTTCTCCATTGCTGGTCAGAGACTCTATGATGTAATCCCATTTCAAATCCACCTGAGCCGCCACTTCTTCTACAGTACTGGCCTGATAGATGTCTACTGAACAGAGACAGAGATGCCCTGCCCGGTACACGCCCACGCCTTCTGTGATACCGGTTCCCGGAGGTGCTGTCATGTAGACAGTGGGAATCCCCAGCTCTTCCAGGGCAATGCTTAACACGGTGGTGGAAGAAGAAGTTCCCATATCGCCAAAGGCAACAATGGCCGCCGTTGGTTTCTCCTCTGCCAGCATTTCCGCATATTTCCTCAGAGCCTCCGCGTCCTTTCCCCGGACTGTTTCTGTATACTCTACGAAGTTTGTAATCCCCAGTTCTGTAAAGTGCTCTTTGATGCGATCAAACACCGTGTAATAATTACAAAATCCCAGTTTTGTATTATTATAAAAAAGTATTTTGCCTGACTTCAGCTCTTCCAGAGATACCCGGGGGGCCAGCTGAATCATTTTTCGTTCCTGAAACCCTCTGGGGTCCAGGATTGGATTAAATTTTGTCGCCATACTCATTCTCCTTTTCCATACTTATTTTTTATATACTGCTTAAGCATTTTTTATTTTATGACTTAAGTTTACTTTTTTATGGCTGTTGTATCAATTCGCTTTTCCCTCCCTTTTTATTCCTGGAACGAATAAGTACACAAACCGATGTCAGATTAAGTTGCATGTCTGCTTGATAACGTCGGAATCTTGCGATATAATAAGTCTTGACAGTTTGTTGAGCAGGCATAAAAGGAGAGAGATGAATGACATTTGAACAATTACAACATTTTCTGGCAATTGCGAAATATAAAAACTATTCGATTGCTGCTGAAGAAAGCTTTGTCTCCCAGTCTTCTCTCTCCAAGCAAATCAAAGCACTGGAGGAAGAACTGGGATTCAAACTTTTTGACAGGACTACCAGGAATATCGAGCTGACTGAGGGCGGGGAAGAATTCGTGATGTATTCTAAAAGAATTCTGCAGGAGTATAAAGAAATGCTCAGCAGACTTCGCAGATATACGGACGAATCCAAGAATACCCTGAGGATAGCCGCCATACCTGTCATGAATCATTACGGACTCACGGACATTATTTTTCATTTTCAGCAGCAATACCCCGGGGTAAGAGTGAAGGTTCTGGAAAAGGACGGGAGCTACGTTGTCCAGGATCTGGAGAAAGGGGATGCCGATCTGGTATTCCTGAGAAGCCATCATATTCCGGAAGGAGAATTCTTAATCTATCCCCTGATCGACGATGAGCTGGTGCTGATTACCGGTCAGGATCACCGTTTTTCAAACAGAGATGAGATCGAGCTAAAAGAGGCGGAGGATGAAGAATTTCTGTTTTTAGGAGCCAATACCGGTATGCATCAGACCTGCATCAAAGCATGCAAAATGGCAGGGTTCATTCCAAAAGAACGGTGCCTGGATCTCCGCTCCAGCACCATCAAGAATCTGGTGGCAAACGGCCAGGGCATCTCTCTTATGATGAAGGCATCCATTGAGTACATGAAAGACCCCAGAATACATATCGTCTATCTGAAAGAACATCCCATAGTAAATCTGGCACTGGCAACCAAAGAAGAAAAGTTAAGTGATGTATCCCGGACATTTATTGAATATGTCCAGGATAGTTTCGGGCATCTTACCGACGGGGAAGAAGTCATGTAGGGACAGGTCTGTTGTAAAAAGGGACAGGCCGATCCCAAAAGGGGACGTGTTCCTTTTAGAAAGAACACGTCCCCTTTTTTACCCTTTAGACTGCTTTACGCCCGCAGCACTGTTTGTATTTCTTACCGCTGCCGCATGGGCAGGGGTCATTGGGATATACTTTTTTTACTGCTCTCTGCATTGGTTTCTTAGGACCCGATTCGTCTTTATTCGTTCCGGTTACCTTCGCTACCTGTTCTCTTTCTACCTTCTGCTCTACTTTTACATGGTACAGCAGGCGAAGTGTATCCTCCTGGATCGCAGCGGTCATGGCATTAAACATCTCGTAGCCGCTCATCTTATATTCTACCTTCGGATCCCTCTGGCCATAGGCCTGCAGGCCGATTCCCTGGCGCAGCTGATCCATGTCATCGATATGGTCCATCCACTTCCGGTCGATTACCTTCAGCAAAATGACACGCTCCAGTTCTCTCAGCTGTTCTGGTTCCGGGAACTCCACTTCTTTTTCTTCGTAAATCTTTACTGCCTCTTCCTTCAGATCCTGTTTCAGCTGATTCTTCTTAATCCCTTCTACCTTCTCTTTTGTCACTGGTTTTACAGGTATGATGGGAATTAATACACTGTTCAGTTCGTTGAGATCCCACTCTTCGTTCTCTACGTCGTCAGAGATGCACATATCTACTGTACTGTCCACGATATCAGTAATCATCTTATAGATAGACTCTCTCATATTCTCTCCGTCCAGAACGCGGCGTCTCTCTTTGTAGATAATCTCCCGCTGTTCGTTGTTTACCTGGTCATATTCCAGCAGGTTCTTACGGATTCCGTAGTTATTGCTCTCTATCTTCATCTGCGCCTTTTCAATGGCACTGGACAGCATTTTATGCTCAATCTGCTCATTCTCCGCAACACCCAGAGATTTAAATACGTTCATCAGCTTTTCGGAACCAAACAGACGCATCAGGTCATCTTCCAGAGAAATATAGAATCTGGATTCACCCGGATCTCCCTGCCGTCCGGAACGGCCGCGGAGCTGATTGTCAATACGCCTGGATTCGTGGCGCTCTGTACCGATAATTTTGAGTCCGCCTGCTTCTCTGGACACATCATCCAGCTTGATATCGGTACCACGACCGGCCATATTGGTTGCGATGGTAACCGCTCCGGCCTCTCCGGCACCGGCTACGATCTCTGCCTCCAGCTCATGGAACTTTGCGTTCAATACCGTATGCTTGATTCCCTCTCTTTTCAGCATCCCGCTGAGAAGTTCGGAGTTCTCTATGGTAATGGTGCCGACCAGGACCGGCTGATTCTTGGCGTGGGCCTCTTTGATCTCTTCCACCACAGCCCGGAACTTTTCCTTCTGAGTCATATATACCGCATCGTCGTAGTCTTTACGGATGACAGGCATATTCGTTGGAATCTCTACAACGTCCATGCCGTAGATTTCCCTGAACTCCTTTTCCTCTGTTAGAGCAGTACCTGTCATACCCGACTTTTTGGTGTATTTGTTAAAGAAATTCTGGAAGGTAATCGTTGCCAGGGTTTTGCTCTCCCTCCTTACCTTCACATGTTCTTTTGCCTCAATTGCCTGGTGGAGCCCGTCGGAATACCGGCGGCCGGGCATAATACGGCCGGTGAATTCATCTACAATCAGTACCTGATCGTCCTTTACAACATAATCCTGGTCTCTGAACATCAGATTGTGTGCCCGCAGAGCCAGTATAATATTGTGCTGAATCTCCAGATTCTCAGGATCCGCCAGATTCTCAATGCTGAAGAACTTTTCTACTTTCTTAACGCCCTGTTCGGTCAGATTTACAATCTTATCTTTTTCATTAACGATAAAGTCCCCGGTTTCAATGATTTCCTCTCCCATAATGGCGGTCATCTTCGTCATCTCACCGCTGGCCTCGCCCCGCTCCAGCTGTCTTGCAAGAATGTCGCAGACTTCATAGAGCTTGGTGGACTTTTCACTCTGTCCGGAAATAATCAGAGGAGTTCTGGCCTCGTCAATAAGAACCGAGTCAACTTCATCGATGATAGCATAGTGGAGGTCCCTCTGCACCAGCTGTTCCTTGTAAATCACCATGTTGTCACGCAGGTAATCAAAGCCCAGCTCATTGTTCGTCACATAGGTAATGTCACAGGCATAGGCAGCACGTCTCTCGTCATTATTCATGGAATTCAGAACCACGCCTACTGTCAGTCCCAAAAATTCATGAACCTTACCCATCCACTCCGCATCACGGTGTGCCAGATAATCATTGACGGTTACAATATGCACGCCTTCCCCCTCCAAAGCATTCAGATAGGCAGGGAGGGTTGATACCAGCGTCTTACCTTCACCGGTTCTCATCTCAGCAATACGCCCCTGATGCAGGATAATACCGCCGATGAGCTGTACCCGGTAATGTTCCATATTGAGGACACGCTTAGCCGCCTCTCTCACAGTGGCAAATGCCTCCGGGAGAATATCATCCAGCGTAGCACCCTCGGAGAGCCGGTTTTTAAATTCCCTGGTCTTCTCCCGCAGTTCCTCGTCACTGAGCTTCTGCATCTCAGGACGAAGTTCCTCAATCTTGTCCACAGTGGCCACCAGCCGCTTTACTTCTCTTTCACTATGGGTTCCAAATATCTTGTTTATAACATTCATAAAAAATACTCCTATTTTTTCTTCGTTTTCAACTTAAGTCATAGCACTATTGTTCATTTTAGCACTTTCCTATGTTGAAAACAATAAATTTTTCGTGAACAAACCATGAAAAAGCACCCGAAAGCCCTCTGCAGGCTCCGGGTGCCGGTGATTCTTATCTTAGAACTCTGGTTCAATCAAACCATAAGTATTGCCTTTTCTCTTGTATACCACGTTCACTTCCTCTGTCTCCGCATTCAGGAAAACATAGAAATTATGTCCCAGAAGCTCCATCTGCACACAGGCATCTTCCGGATACATGGGTTTGAAGCCAAAACGTTTGGTACGGATAATCTTTATCTCTCCGTCATCCTCATAATCCTTTTCTACATAGGCCTTCTGGAAGTGCGTATATTCTTCCTGTTCCTTCACGCCCTGCTCTCTCTGGATGATTTTGTTTTTGTACTTTCTCAGCTGGCGCTCAATGACTTCCTCCACAAGATCAATGGATACATACATATCATTGCTTACCTGTTCCGAACGGATAATATTTCCCTTTACGGGTATGGTCACCTCAATCTTCTGGCGCTCCTTTTCTACGCTGAGCGTTACTATAATCTCCGTATCTTCCGTAAAATATCTACTTAATTTTCCAAGCTTGTCCTGGACTGCTGTGCGTAACCCATCGGTTACTTCAAGATTTTTTCCACTTATGATAAAATTCATGCTGTCAACCCCTTTAACGTGTATTTTACAAATCCCTTTTAAATTCTCTGCCAAGGTCATTTGTAATGTAACCCCATTATATCAATATTTAGTTTTTATTGCAACGGAATTTAGAAAATTTTCATTATTGCATTATATTTGACAGTTATTTCTGCAGCATTCTAAGACGTCCTCATATTTCATAGGACCTCCAAACAAGTCTAAGGCACTGCCAATCGTAACATCCAGGCGGCCTTTCCCTAACTCTGCCAGGGTTTTTAAGTCTGCAAAGGTACCCACACCGCCTGCATAGGTTGTTGGAATCTCACTGCCCTCTGCAAGCAGAGATACAAGACCGGTCTCAATCCCAGATGCCTTTCCCTCCACGTCCACAGCATGAACCAGAAACTCATCGCAAAAAGAAGCAAGCTCCCGAAGCACACCTCTGCTGATTGTCACCTCTGTAAACTTCTGCCACCGATCCGTTACTATATAGTAGTTCCCATCCCGCTTTCTGCAGCTCAAATCCAGAACCAGATGTTCTCTGCCAACGGTCTTGGCCATCCGCTCCAGGTTTTGCATGGATACTTTTCCGTCTTTGAATACATAGGAGGTTACGATAACATGGCTCGCTCCTGCCTGCAGAAACTCACGGCTGTTTTCCGGTGTAATCCCTCCGCCCACCTGGAGGCCGCCGGGATACTCCCTGAGTGCATCCAGAGCCTGGCCCTTCGTCTGAGCATAATAAGCAGAGGACGGCGGATTCAGCAGAATAATATGCCCCCCGCGAATCCCTGACGCTTTATACATCTTTGCGTAAAAGGGCGCATCCTGTTCGGCTACAAAGTTTTCTGCCGCCATGTCATTTTCATCCTTCAAAGTACCGCCGACAATCTGTTTCACTTTCCCATTATGTATATCTATGCAAGGGCGAAAATTCATCCGGAAACCTCCTGTAACTAATATATGGGGTATCATACCATGTTAAGACTAATTGATCAATACGGCTTTGTCCAAAAAGGAAGGGCAGAGAGTCCCCTCCCTGCCCCTGTTCCTTTATTTTGCCTGGGTATTATTTTCTGTCGTTGTGTTGTTGGCACCCGGATCTGTGTTGTCATTGGCATTTCCATTGGCATCATTTCCTGTAAGGTCATCTCCAAGATCCTCAATGCCGTCGCCTACATCTTCAACGCCGTCTTTGATATCATCGCCGAGTTCATCCACAACACCGTCTCCGTCAGCGTCATTTCCCTCTGTTACACTGTTATTGTTATTGCTTTTGTCGTTGGGAGTATTGCTGTCCGTTTTGTTTGTATCCTTGTTGTCGGTAGTTCCGTTTTCTGTCGTATTGCTGCCGTTATTTCCGTTGTCATTATTGCTTCCGCATCCTGCTGCAAAGCTGAGAGTCAAAACTAACAGGGCGCCAAGCAAAAGTGTTTTACATTTCTTCATCACTATAGTCTCCTTTGATTCATTATTTTTTTATCTTCAGTGTTATTAATATGTGCTGATCTCTCCTGATTTATTCGCAGGATAAAATCTTTGAATCCGGAAACTATTTTATAAAGAAAAAGATCCATGCGGATATGGATCTTTTTCCAATTTTTTCGTATTATTTTGCCTGGATTACATCAGCCATATTATACATCCCTGCCGGCTTTCCGCCCAGGAATTTGGCTGCTTCCACAGCTCCTTTTCCAAACACCGTCTTAGAATAGGCTGTATGGGAGAACGTTATGACCTCGTCCGGACCTGCAAAGATCACATCGTGATCCCCCACGATGGTCCCGCCTCTGACTGCGGAGATTCCTATTTCTTTTGGATCTCTCTGCTCTCTCCTCTGGCTTCTGTCGTATACATAATGATACTGGTGATCCATAGCCTCATTCAGGCTGTCTGCCAGTGCGATAGCAGTTCCGCTGGGGGCATCCAGTTTTAATTTGTGATGTTTTTCCACAATTTCCATATCAAATCCGGCTTCTGCCAAAACTTTGGCAGCGTCCTGTACAAGCTTTAACAGTGTATTAATACCAAGAGACATGTTAGCGGAACGCAGCACTGCCACTTCCCCGCTGATCCTCCGTGCTTTTTCCAGCTGCTCTTCACTGAGTCCGGTGGTGCACAAAACAACAGGCAGTTTTCTTCTCTCACAGTAATCCAGCAGTCGGTCCGTTGCTTTTGCAGAAGAAAAGTCAATGAGAACATCTGCCTCTGTGTCACAGGTATCAATATCTGTAAATACAGGATATTCACACCGGCCATTATCTGCCATATCAATACCGGCCACAATCTCCGCTGCCGAATCTTCTTTTACTAAACCGGAAATCACCTGCCCCATATGGCCGCAGCATCCGTGCATTATAATCTTTGTCATCTGTTTATCCTCTTTTCTGTCTTAAGCCAGCTCTATGCCGAAATCCTTCATAGCCTGGGCTAATTTTTTCTGATTTTCTTCTTCCATGGTTGTCAAAGGCATTCTCAAAGGACCTACTTCTTTCCCCATAAGATTCAGGGCAGCCTTCACAGGAATTGGATTGACCTCGCTGAACAGTGCGTTCACAAGGGGAAGTGCTTTGAGCTGCAGTGCACAGCTGCCTTTCACATCTCCCTCCAGATATTTGGCTGCAATCTCGTGTGTCTCTCTGGGTGCCACATTTGACAGTACGGAAATCACGCCTTTTCCTCCCAGTGACATAATAGGAACAATCTGATCATCATTTCCGGAATACAGGTCAAGGTCTTCTCCGGCAAGCTGCATGGTCTTAGCTACCTGAGCGATATTGCCTGTTGCCTCTTTAATGCCTGCAATGTTTTCTACATTTTTAGCGAGATAAGCCGCAGTCTCGGGGAGTATATTGCATCCGGTTCTGCTTGGCACATTATACATAATCAAAGGAATGCTGACAGCATTCGCAATTGCTGTGTAATGGGCGATCAGCCCCTTCTGAGTGGCCTTGTTGTAGTAAGGAGTAACAATCAGCAGGCCGTCTGCGCCGAACTTCTCTGCCTCCTGTGAAAGATAGATTGCAGTTTCCGTACAGTTGGAGCCTGTGCCGGCCACAACAGGTATTCTTTTCGCCACCTTGTCAACGGTGTATTTGATAGCCTCCAGATGCTCCTCATGAGTCAGGGTAGAAGATTCCCCGGTAGTGCCGCAGATAATAATGGCATCCGTTCCCCCCTCAATCTGAAATTCAATCAGTTCCCCCAATTTGTCAAAATTAACTTTCCCATTGTCGTACATAGGGGTAACAATCGCTACGCCTGCTCCTGTAAAAATAGCCATAATAATTCCTCCTTCATTTCCACTCGGTTTTAGGTTTGCATATAATTCTGCTAATAAAGAAAAGAGGCAAACCCGTAAGCCGCCTCTAAAGAATACTACATTGTATCACATTTATGAATTCTTTGGATAGCGCACCATCTTACGATGACAGTCATGAAATTATTCACTTCATGCCCAAGGTATAGGACTGCAGGGTTCCCACCCTTTCGGCGCCGTTTCCTTTTTTCTATCGTCATCTGTGCCTGCCACATCTGATAAAATACTCATAAAAAGCGCAACCTCTATCATTCTTTATATAATTTACAGTAACTATAGCATTATTAAAAATCCTTGTCAATGCCTCTTTTATAAAAATATTATATTCAAAAACACGGAGGATGAGATAACTTTTGTGCATGTAAAGTTTAAAAATTTAAAGATAAGAATAAGAGAATCACAGACTGACGGAGAAGGGACGGCGGGGGGCCAGGGTCAGGACCGGCTCGAGGCTCCACTCCCCTCAGCTTCACCCTACCAGCTGCTAAGTTCGTCAGGAGAGCCTTCCTCACAAATCAGCTGCTGGATGGTATCTTCGGCTCGCTTCGCTTGACCTCCCCGGCCCTGACCCTGGCCCCCCGCCGTCCCTTCTCCTGGTTTAAAGTCACTTTACATTCACGGAAACGAAGATGGCCCTTCAAACATCAAATCGTACGTATCCTCACGGACTCTAAGCAAATAATAGACTGCCTCATTGTACGGCGTAGGTATCCCGTACTTTTTTCCTTCCCTGCACACTGCCCCGTTCAGGAATTCTACCTCTGTCTTTCTCTGTTTGTAGACATCCAGTACGGTTGAGGTAAAATGGTGCTCGTCAAGAGGCACCTGAGCCATATTTTCACGCTCTTTTTTCCAGTATTCCTCAGCATCCATGGGCACTCCTTTGGCGGTGGCAACCTCACAGACCTCCCGGGCCAGTTCTTTCAGGAGTTTTCTGCCCTCCTCATGTCTCATAAAATCCTCCCCTGCCAACTGTACCAGAGCACAGGGGGCATTATACAAAACATTGATAAACAGCTTGTCCCACATAATCGCCTCTGTCTGCTCCGACAGGGCTGCGGGGAATCCTCCCCTTTCCAGTATCTTTTCCATTTCCACAAAAAGATGCCGGTATGGGGTGTCCTTCTCAAGAGGGGAGAACCAGACGCCCTTGGGACTGTACGGAAATTTTACCCTTCCTGCGATTCTTCCCGGCGCCCTGAGGGTGGCAGATGCCTTTAACACTCCATATCCAATCTGCCCGGCGGAGAAGAACTCCTTTAGTATCTCCACGTTTCCCAGTCCGTTCTGCAGAGAAATTACAACCGTATCCTCTCCAAACAGTTTCCGGTTTGCTTCAATGCTGCTTCTCGTGTTCATTCCCTTAACCAGCAGGATCACCAGATCGCAGGCTCCTACCTTTGAGGCATCTGAGGTAGCCATAGTTATCTTTACGGTTTCTTCTTCCTGTTCCTCCAGCTCCATATGGAGCCCTTCCTGTTCCACGGCCTGCATGTGCTGCACATAGGGATCCACAAAATATACCTCCGCGCCGCCCTTCATCAGATGCGCGCCTACCAGGGAGCCCATGGCGCCGGCTCCAAGAATTCCTATCTTCATAGACTTCCTCCCTTCTCATCCGCAGCCCTCTGGCTTCTGACCGCCTCCATCCCCCGGCGGAATGCCGCTATATTCAGCTCTGCAATCCGGGGCTTTTTCCCGAAGGCAGACCGGAGCACCTCCTCCATCACCGGGGGGGCCACGCTTCCGGTAGCTTCCACCACAGCGCCCAGCATAATTACATTCAGGAGCCGGTCATTTTTAAGTTCCTCCGCAATGTCGGAAGCCGGTATCCTATATACCGTTCCTCTATTCCCCTCCGGCATTGTCCTGACCAGAGAGGTGTTCACGATATAGCAGCCTCCGTCCTTTAAGCATTGGCTTTGGGCTGCACAAGATTCCTCGTCAAAAAAAGCCATGCAGTCATAAGACGCCGTTACCTGCGCCCCCACCTCTCTGTCCGAGAGAATCAGAGTGGTATACGTATAACCGTTTCTCATGGCAGGCGCGTATTCCGAATACGAGGTGGCATATTGATGTGCCTCCACCGCGGCCATCCCTAACAGCTTCCCCCCAAGGACTACTCCCTGACCTCCCAGGCCTCCTAAAAAGATTTTATTTTCCATACCTATTCTCCTTTAAAAACACCGATTGGATACTGACGCTCAGACATCTCTTTAATGTGTTCAATAGACTGCAGAGGCGTCATATGCCAGTTCGTGGGACAATTAGACAAGAATTCAATAAAGGCAAATCCCTTGTGTTCTGTCTGAAGACGGAATGCTTTCTCTAATGCCTTTTTTGCCTGCATTACATGTTTCGGATCGTACACCGCCATCCGGGCAGAATACTGGGTGCCCTCTACCTGAGCCAGAATCTCTGCCAGATTAATGGGATATCCTTCCCGGTCAGCGCTTCTTCCCCGGGGGGAGGTAGTGGATTTCTGTCCCATCAGTGTTGTGGGCGCCATCTGCCCCCCTGTATTGGCAAACAGTGAATTATTCACCATAACCACCGTAAGATTTTCATTTCTGGCCGCCGCATGGATCACATCTCCGATCCCAATGGCCGCGTCCGCCCCGTCTCCGTCCCAGCACAATACAAAATGGTCCGGATCCGCCCTTTTGATTCCCGTTCCCACAGCAGCCGATCTCCCCAGCCCAACCATCACTGTGTTAATATTAATGCAGAAATCCTGCTGGGGCCCGCAGCCGGGAGGGAACAGCAGCGTCGTATTTTCCGGAGCAATCTTCAGTTCATCCATGGTGTCCAGAATTAATTTCCCTATCAGTCCGTGCATACACCCGGAGCACAAAGGATGGCTGCCCTTGTACAGTTTCGATCGTTCATAAACAACCTGTTCCATCAGTCACCGCTCCCTTCCATCTGTTGTTTGACATGGCAGACTACCTCTTCCGGCGTCACCAGCATACCGCCGCCCCTGCCGTAGAAGTCCACCTCAATCCGGCCTTTTACACTCCGTTCCACATCCTCCAGCATCTGGCCGGGAATCGCCATCTCCACGCAGATGGCTTTTTTTATCCTCTCATAATGCAAACTCCCAATCTGCTTCCGCGGAAATGGAAATAGTGTGACAGGGCGGAACAACCCCGCCTTTACGCCCTCTTTTCTCAGCTGCCGCACTGCTTCTCTTACGATACGCCCCACGGACCCATAGGCAAAGAGAACCACTTCCGCATCCTCCAGCATAAATTCCTCGTATCTGGTTTCCTTTTCTTCCCACTGTTTATACTTATCGGCCAGCTTTATGCAGAATTCTTCCTGTGAAGAAACCGGAAGAAGCATGGACTGGCAGATCCGTTTATCCTCAAACTTCATACTGTCTCTTTTGGTAATCAGCCAGGAAGATTTATCGGGTAATTCAGAAAGAGCTCTGAGAGGCGGAAGCTCCACCACCTCTGTAGTGGCAGCAAGAAGCTTATCTGTGAGCACTACGACAGGCGTACGGTACCGATCTGCAATATCAAAGCTCTCATAAACTATATGTACTGCCTCCTGGATCGTGCTGGGAGAGATAACGAAGGCTCTGCCCCCTCCAGCACCCAGCCCCTTTACCGCATACAGATAATCCTGGCTGCACCCGCCGATTCCTCCCATTCCAGGCCCCGGCCTGGCCACGTCAATAAAAACACAGGGGGCCTCACAGCCTATGATAAAGCTGATGCCCTCTGCCATCAGAGAAAAACCCGGACCCGAGGTACTGGTCATACAGCGGAGCCCTCCGTAGCTTGCCCCTAATAAAATGTTAGCAGACACTACCTCGCTTTCTGCCTGGATAAAGCTTCCTCCCACCTCCGGAAGCCGGCCGGATAAGTACTCCGGCATAGGGCTCTGGGGGGTAATGGGAAAACCGGCAAACAGCCGGCACCCGGCCGCTACCGCAGCTTCTGCCATAGCCACATTGCCGTCTATAAATTTGGTTGACATAATTTCCCTCCTATTCCATCTCCTGGTTTCTGACACTCTGCCGTCCCGGTGCGGATCACACTTATCTTCACCCACCGGAAGGCCTGTGTCTTATCTGCTTTCCCGATAAACAGTAATTGCTGCATCAGGGCACATTAAGGCACATATTTTACATGCCGTACAGACACCTTCCTCCGCTCCCGGCTCCGCATATTTAAACCCCAGGGAATTAAATTTACTGCCCAAATGAATCAACGCCTTCGGGCAGTAAGTAATACAGAAACCGCATCCCTTGCACAGCTCCTCATCAATAACAATTCGGTTCATACTTCTACCTCCGCAGTACCTAGCTAAATTATCAGCTGCTTTTTCGCCTGATAGGTCAGTTCCTCACGAAACCTCGGATGTGCGATGGCGATAAGCGCTTTTGCTTTTTCACTGAGTGTGCGGTTTCTCATCTCCGCCACTCCATACTCTGTAACAATAAAATGCGTGTCGTTGCGGGGGGTGGTAACCGCAGAGCCCGGGGGCAGCGTCAGCGTAATCTTTGATATACTGGTGCCGTCCGCCTTTTCCAAACTGGATCTCATGGCAATAAAGGATTTTCCGCCCTTGGATCCCCGCACTCCCCGGACAAAGTCAAGCTGCCCGCCGCTCCCCGCATAAGTGTCAAGCCCAATACACTCAGAGCATACCTGACCCCGCAGGTCTACCGCCATACAGGAATTAATGGATATCATATTGTCATTTTGGGCAATGGTTTCCGGGTGATTCACCCAGGATAGGCGCTCAAAATAAAGCTCCTTATTCTCATGGACAAATTTATAGGTGTCTCTGGTCCCCTGGAGAAACCCTGCCACTGACTGGCCGGGACGGATTTGTTTTTGGCTGTTATCCACCACTCCTTTTTCCATCAGTACTCTCATAACATCGGTAAAGACCTCTGTGTGGATTCCCAGGTGTCTGTGATGTTCCAGAAAATTTCCCACAGCGCTGGGCACGCCTCCAACCCCCAGCTGAATCACGGATCCGTCATCTATCCTCTCCACAATATGCTGAGCCATTTTCTTTTCCAATTCCGTGGGAACCATATCCGGTATCTCTGCCAGCACGGTATCCATCTCACACAGCGCCTCAGCTTCGCTGATATGTATTCTGTTAAAGTCTGTGTTTATCATGGGCAGGTTCCGGTTCACCTGCAGAATCACCTTTGCCCCGCTGTCGATGGAGACTCTCCCCGGTCCGGGACAGATTCCCATGTAGAGATAGCCTTCTTCATCCATAGGGGATACGTGACAGAGGACATAGTCCGGACGTATCCGCTCCCGGAACATCTCCTCGATCTTGCTGAAATGGGTGAGAAGGTGATCTATCTTTATCCCTCTCTTGATCGCCTGAGCCTCTGGTTTTGTCATATAGCTGATCCCCACAGAAAAGTTTTCTTCGGCACCGTCGCTGTATAACCGCTGATAGATATGGGGGTTTGCAATCCCCATCATGGAATAAAGATATAGGGGATGAAACCTCTCCCTCTGTTCATAGAGCGCCTCCGCCAGGGCAGCCGGTTCGCTGCACAGAAGAACACGGCTCTGGGAGGGGATTCCGGCCACCGCCTCACCGGGGGAACAGCATTTTCTTTTATATTCGTTTAAAAAATCCATGGTTCTTTCACCTCTTTTCATAGAAACACAGCATAGAAACCTAATAATCCTGAATTACTCTTGTAAAATTGACTTACAAATCAACATGAATAATCCAGGATTATATAGTCTCCATTGCTCAGACAGCAGCAGATGTAACTAATTTCTTTTTATTCTTTTTCCATTTTGCTACGTGAGACACCGTGGCAGCTGCAAAGAGCGCCAGGCCAATGATGCACAATATATTCATGCTCATAAAGATATAGAGAATTAATGCCAGGAAGCTGAGGAAAAACATTGCCCGCTCCAGCAGCGTAAGATCCGTACAGAAATAGTTCACCCAGCAGAACTGCGCCGCTACGGTAAGCACAATGACCGACAGGAGCTGAATATATGAGGTGGGATCCGTCAGACTTCCCTCCAGAAGCAGAACCGGTGCATAGACAAATAAAAACGGAGCCAGGAAGGAAACGCCGCAGATCTTACAGCACTCTATTGCAGTCTTGCCATATGGTGTTCCGGATATCTGTGTGCCCACCAGAGTGGTTAGGGCTACCGGCGGTGTAATCGTTGAGTAGGAAGCCGGATAGACACAGAAGAAGTGGGCCGTGGCATAGGCAATCCCAAGCTTCTGCAGCGCGGGGACCGCAAATGCTGCCGCGGTAAAGTACGCTGCCACAGACACGCCTGCCATACCTGCTATAATACTGGCGATATAGAGAATCAGAAGGGCCAGGAATAAAGATCCATGGCTCCAGCTCTCAATACCTGAAGTAAGCTTTACGCCCATTCCGCTGGTGGTGAAGGTACACACAAGCATACCGATAACCGCACAGCAGGCACCCATCTGCGCCCCCTGCTTTGCTCCTTCCACAAATCCGTCTATCAGCGCACGAACCTTTGGTCTGTGCCTCTTTGGCGCCAGATAGCTCATGACAATAACAGAGATAATAGCCCAAAAGCCGCAGATCATAACAGATTTCCCCTGGATCAGCAAAGTGATAATAATGATAAAAGGTACTACAAATGCCGGGCCTTTCCACTTCATTACGTCCCAGTCCACCACCGGTTTTTCCACAATCCTTGTTCTGAGCTCCGGGGTCTTCAAAGCATGAAGATGGGCATACAGAGACAGGGACAGGTAATAAAGAATAGCCGAAACAATAGCCATTTTACATATGGTCCAATAGGGGATTCCGGCATATCCAGCCATAGAAAAAGCTACAATTCCCATAACCGGCGGAAGGATCTGTCCTCCGTTAGACCCCACACAGGAAATGGCTGTAGCAGTCGTAGGATTGTACCCGTTCTTTTTCATGTTATCGATGCAGTAAGGTCCGGTCATAGTTACATTTGCAATGGCATTTCCGCATACCATGCCAACCATTGCCGTATTCACAACGCTAATCTGAGCGCTTCCGGAGCGGAAGCGTCCCACAGTCCATTTTCCAAACTCTCCGAAAAACTTCTGCACTCCTGTGGCTGACATTACACCCCCGAAGACACAGAATAAAAAGGTATAATTCGCCGATATGGTCAGCGTACTGTCGTACAGCCCTGTGGTCAGTCCTATAGACAGGTTGGAGATTGTCCTGCTGAAGGGAAGGGCACTTGTGTGAAAGGGGCCGGGCATCATCTTTCCGAAAAACGGATAGATGCAGACAATAATTACAAGAATGGGGATAAATTTTCCAAACCCCAGCCAGCATGCATAGAGTGCCAGGACAATCATGGTACATCCCACTACAATATCCAGGTTTGTGCTGACCCACTGGCGGACTCTCAGAGCCTCCAGATTACAGCAGACATAGATGGTAAACGCAAATGTGAGAGCCACTGATAAAAATAAGAACGCATTATGTATTTTGCTCTCGCTCTTTTTTGCTGTGGACAGAAACAAAATTATAAACGAAAAAAACATATGCATCGTCAGATATACTTCCTGCTGCAGAAACGATTTCTTAGCACAGATCATATGCATGATGCACATAGCCAGACAGAACACAACCAGCAGATAATCATAGACTTTTTCCGGCAGGACACCCCCGTAAGCTTTCACTTCAACCGCCTGCTCTATGGCCTGTTCTGCCTTATCTTTCTTTTTCTTGCCAAATCCCATCTGTACACCTCCTTTGAGTACTTATGGCTGTTTCATTTATTCTTATCAATATGGTATTATTTTCACTCTTAATAATCTTTCAGGGATGCTGCGAATGCCTCTCTGCCGGGACAGGATACAAAAAGATACCATCCGCAGCCATCCAATATACATAACAACCGTTTAAAATAGTTCAATACAAAATGAGTATACCGTGTTCAGTTAATCAGTACTTTCGCATCATCTGCTTTGCTTCAGTCTCTGCCCATTCTCTATTTCGGAACATAGGTCTCATAAGGAGTTTCTCTGTAATTTACTTCAATGCCCTTCTCTTCATAGAATTTCTTTGCCACATCGGAGATCAGTTCCGGGGTATCAATCTTGCCCATATTTTCTTTTGTACAATATTTACCCTCATCCTTATATTCTGCAAATTCATCGCAGTGTTCATAGTAGATATTCAAAAGCTCTTCCTGCACATCCTCCGGGAAATCCTTGTGGACATACCAGCACAGGTAATCCGCCATAATAGTAACCTCATCATTAAATTTGGCGTCGTACTGCCCTGGCTCCAGAGTCATAACACCGGGAAGGAGGGAATGATTCAGTGCATCTTTTGCTTCAAACAGTGCCTTTTCATCCAGAGATACATAATAAACATCATTGCGGGCATATACCTCTGCCAAAGCTGCCATCTGCGTCCACTCTGTAGCCTCCGCATTGAGTGCCATGCCGCCGGATAATATAGCATCTACCTTGCCGTCTGCAAGAGCAGTGGCGGAATCTGCAAAGGAAAGATATTCATATTTGGGTTCAATCCCCAGAATCTCAAACATCTTTGTGGGAATATCAACAGCCGGAACATTGGGTTTTGTTCTGAGCGCAACTGTCTTGCCGTCCAGATCCTGAAGTGTCTTTATATTCTCATCCAGGGTAAGGAAAACGTTGGATACCAGTCCATATCCAATCAGACAGCGAAGGTCATAATTAGGCTCTGTAAAGGGATCTTCTCCCAGGATTGCATCCACGCCAATCATATATCCCATAACGTGTTCTTTATAGTTATCATCTGCTAATACCATGGAAGCTGTCTGGTCAGGTCCCGGAGATTCCATAGCTGTGGCTTTCAGCCAGGAGCTGTATTTGTTAATTAAATCCGCAAAAGCAACACCGAGAACATAGGTTGCTCCGCCCTGAGCGTTAGTATAGATCTCAATCTCGTACGGCTCATGGTCAGGGTCAGACTTCCAGCCGCTTCCCGAATCAGCGCTTTCCTCACCGGACTCATCTTTCGCCTCTTCTTTGTCAGGCTCTGTCTCCCCGGTCTCCGCAGCATTGGAGGCGTCTTCGCTCTTTCCGTCATCCGAACCGCATCCTCCAAGCATGGAAACAGCCATAGCGGCTGCCAGTAAGAGTGCTACCAGTTTTTTTCTTTTCATAAGTACTTCTCCTTTCTTCGATGAAATTTCATCATTTTTTCATGGTCCCGCGCATAGTAGTACTGATTCTTTCATCGTAATGCACAATTTTCTCTCTTCATTTTGTATTTTGTTGTATTTTATAGTCAAATACTAACAAACGTTCTGAAAATTAACAATTCCAATTTTGGTATCTATTTATTCGTTTTAAGAATACTTCCTGGTTACCCATATCCATTCTATTCTGTATATTTTACTGGAATATTCTCCCAAATCCCCCCAAAACGGGAAATGGACCTCAGCACCTTTCGGTACTGAGGCCCACATTATCCGGCTTGCGTCTCTATTTATTATCGTCTTCCTGCTTTTTTTTCTCATTTTCTATGCTTTCAAATGTTGTTATCGTATCCACACAATCCCTGATTTCCTCACACATATGATATCCGGTAAGAATCAGACCTGTGTGTTTGTCCTTGCATTCTATGAGAGTCTTCAATTCCTCCCCCGTTATGATACCATGTTCCACTACTCCCAGAATCTCGTCCAGAATTAATAAGTCACACTCTTCGGTTACCAGAACCTTCCGCGCAAAATTCAGACCATTCTTGATATTCCAGTCCTCCTCCTGCTTTTCTTCCTCCGTCAGTTCCTGATAATACTTTTCATTCTTCTCAAAACGGAATACTTTTATCTCTGGCTCAAGGCGTTCCATAAAATTCAGTTCATCCATCGCTCTTCCCTTAAGAAATTGTATGAGAATCACTGATTTGCCCTGACCTACAGCCCTGATAGCCTGGCCAATCGCAACCGGCGTCTTGCCCATTCCCAGCCCACAGTATACCTCGACTAAACCTTTTTCCATATTTTTACCTCTTCCAGACCTGTCCCTACACGTCTGTTTGAAATCCCGCAGCCGGCCAAAGAGTCTCTTCTATATGATAATATCTGCCAGCTTTCATCAGATAACGTGTATATATTACTACACCTGGTAGAAGATTGCAAGATTTGCCAACAATAAATCGGCTTTATTCCATATATTCCAGCTTGCTTACGGATACTTCGTAGGCGATTCTTTTTTCTGTCTCACTCTCTCCAATCTTTTTGATATACTCTCTGCTTTGAATGCGGCCCCATACAAGCACATGACCGCCGACTGTAAATGCCGAGGCATACCTGGCATTCCTTCCCCAACAGATACAGGGTATGTAATCTGATTTGCCATAGGGCCGGTTTACTGCCAGAAGCAGGTCAGCAATCTCACGCCCCAGCGGAGTCTTGCGGTATACCGGCGGCTTACAGATGTAGCCATCCAGAAAAATCTGGTTGGTCTTTATGGAGTCGTCCTCCTCCTCCACAAAACTTAATTCCCGTACAAATACGGACAGCACAAGGCGGTTCTTTTTCTCCTCGTGGCGGTTGTAAGAGCGGAATTGTCCGTGCACCTGGATGTATTCCCCCTCATAGTCCTGTGTCACATCAATAAGACGCTCCGATATCATCAGCGGAATGCGGTCTTCTGAGTCACTTAACCTTTTCACCATAAGATCCAGCGTATAAAAGCCCTCTCCGAATACCTGGTGACTAAATGTGAATCCCGATGCGATTCTCCCCATAATGGATACTTGGTTGTTTTCAATAATCTTATCTGCCATGAATGATAGTTCCCCTTCCTCTTTGTGGTATTTTGTCTATATCATATTTATTCTCAGGCAGAACATTTTAGAACTAAAAAAATGAAAAATTTTTGACCTCTTGAATGTGACGGTGTAGTATGCTAAAATTTATAAGTTAAGAATCTATTAGTTGGCTATACTTCTTACTATAGAAGAGAGGATGTAACAATGAAAATAAAAAGAGAAGATGTTAGGAACGTGGCTATTATTGCACACGTAGATCACGGAAAGACCACTCTGGTTGATGAACTGCTGAAGCAAAGCGGTGTTTTTCGTGAAAATCAGGAAGTACAGGAAAGGGTCATGGACTCCAATGATATAGAAAGAGAACGTGGAATCACCATTCTGTCCAAAAATACTGCTGTTTATTATAAGGACACAAAAATTAATATTATAGATACCCCCGGGCACGCGGACTTCGGCGGCGAGGTTGAGCGTGTGCTGAAAATGGTGAACGGCGTAATTCTGGTGGTTGATGCTTTTGAAGGCGCCATGCCCCAGACCAAATTTGTTTTGAAAAAAGCGCTGGAACTGGATCTCCATGTAATTGTATGTATTAATAAAATCGATCGGCCGGAAGCACGTCCTGACGAAGTAATCGATGAAGTGCTTGAACTTCTCATGGACCTGGATGCCTCGGATGAGCAGCTGGATTGTCCCTTCCTGTATGCTTCTGCCAAAAGAGGGCATGCAGTCCTGGATCTCAATGACGCGCCTCACAACATGGAGCCGCTCTTTGAGACTATCCTGAAATATATTCCCGCTCCCGAGGGAGACCCGGATGCAGGGACACAGGTGTTAATCAGCACCATCGATTATAATGAATACGTTGGCCGTATCGGCGTGGGAAAGGTCGACAACGGAATCATCTCAGTAAATCAGGAAGTAGTTATCGTAAACCACCACGACCCGGACAAAAAGAAAAAGGTCAAGATCAGCAAGCTGTACGAGTTCGACGGGCTAAGCAAGACAGAGGTTTCTTCTGCCTCTGTGGGATCTATCGTGGCAATATCCGGAATCTCTGATATTCATATCGGGGATACCCTCTGCTCTCCTGACAACCCCGATCCCATTCCTTTTCAGAAGATTTCCGAGCCTACCATTGCCATGCATTTTATGGTAAATGACAGCCCCCTGGCCGGACAGGAAGGCAAGTATGTAACCTCCCGGCATCTGCGGGAGCGGCTTTTCCGGGAACTGAATACCGACGTAAGCCTTCGGGTGGAGGATACAGATACTACCGAATGTTTTAAAGTGTCCGGAAGAGGGGAACTGCATCTTTCCGTTCTGATCGAAAATATGCGCCGGGAGGGATACGAGTTTGCAGTGAGCAAAGCTGAGGTCCTTTACCATACTGACGAACGGGGCAAGCTTCAGGAGCCCATGGAAATCGCTTATATTGACGTGCCTGAAGAGTTTTCCGGAACGGTAATCCAGAAACTCAGTGAACGGAAGGGAGAACTGCAGGGTATGAGTCTAGCCAGCGATGGTTCCACCCGCTTGGAATTCCACATTCCTTCCAGAGGTCTGATTGGATTCCGGGGCGAGTTTATGACTGCCACAAAAGGGAATGGAATCATCAACACTGCGTTTGACGGATACGGGCCTTACAAGGGTGATATCCAGTACAGAAAGCAGGGCTCTCTCATTGCTTTTGAATCAGGGGATGCCGTAACTTACGGCCTCTTCTCCGCTCAGGACAGGGGAACCTTGTTTATCGGACCGGGCGAGAAAGTATATGCCGGCATGGTCATCGGCCAGAACGGCAAAGCAGAGGATATTGAGCTGAACGTATGCAAGACAAAGCATCTCACCAATACCCGCTCCTCTTCCGCAGATGAGGCTTTAAAGCTGACTCCGCCGAGGGTTCTTAGTCTGGAGCAGGCCCTGGAATTCATAGACAGTGATGAGCTTTTGGAGATAACTCCCGCCAGTCTCAGGATTCGGAAAAAGATACTGGATTCCCGCATGAGGAAGAGAGAAAATCGTTAATTTTTTGTTTATATTTTACAGGATTTTCCAGCACGTACAATTTTCAGATTAAAGTCATGCCTTCTGACACAGACCTGAGAGGCATCGAATATTTTTTGATTATAAGCGCTGTTTTGGCAATTCATTTGCCCATACAGCGCTTATTTTGCGTTAATTTTTCATAAAGATTTCTTAAATTTTTAATTATCACTTTGCATTTTCTAGTAATTGTATTCCTTTTTCTCGTTTATTATTTAACTTTTCTTCCTTTCAGGTCAATTCTATGTTATACTCAACCTATGAAAATTCAATTCAACAAAAGTTCAAAAAAGCCTGTTTCTGAAGAATTTTTTCCCAAAAAATGTATTGACTATATTTTAACAATGCGGTATAATCCTTTTAACATTTGTTAAAATATTATCAATCATAAGAAGCTTTTTTACCATTTTCTATTCAATTTAAGGAGGATTAACTTATGGCAAAAAAAGAAACAAAGGTTCCAGCTATCGTGGACAGCCCGGAGACACTGGCAGCTAAATTAGCCGCAATGAGAGAGGCTCAGAAGGTTTTCGCGACTTTTACTCAGGAACAGGTAGACAATATTTTCCTGGCTGCCTCTATCGCCGCCAATCAGCAGCGTATCCCATTAGCTAAAATGGCTGTGGAAGAGACAGGTATGGGTGTGGTAGAGGACAAAGTTATCAAAAACCATTATGCCGCTGAATATATGTACAATGCCTATAAAAACACAAAAACCTGCGGGGTTATTGATGAAGACCCGGCATACGGAATCAAAAAGATCGCAGAACCGCTGGGACTGGTCGCCGCGGTTATCCCAACCACCAACCCTACCTCTACTGCCATTTTTAAGACTCTTATCTGTCTGAAAACAAGAAATGCTATTATCATCAGTCCTCATCCCCGGGCCAAGGCTTGTACCATTGAAGCAGCCAGGGTTGTACTGGAAGCAGCTGTAAAAGCAGGGGCACCGGAAGGTATTATCGGCTGGATCGACGTGCCTTCTCTGGAGCTTACAAATCAGGTAATGCAGGAAGCTGACTGTATCCTGGCTACCGGAGGCCCCGGCATGGTCAAATCCGCATATTCCTCAGGCAAACCTGCCATCGGTGTAGGCCCTGGAAATACCCCCGTCATTATTGACGACTCTGCCGATATTAAGATGGCTGTATATTCTGTCATCCACTCAAAGACCTTTGATAACGGTATGATCTGTGCTTCGGAACAGTCTGTTACTGTCCTGGCCGGTATCTATGAGGAGGTAAAAAAAGAATTCGCATACAGAGGCTGCTACTTCCTGAAAAAGGATGAGCTGGACAAAGTACGCAGTATTATCCTGGCTCCATCCGGTACAGTGAATGCTAAGATTGTTGGCCAGAAAGCCGCAACCATTGCTGAGATGGCCGGAGTTAAGGTTCCCCCTGAGACTAAGATATTAATCGGTGAGGTGGATTCTGTTGATATCTCCGAGCCATTTGCCCATGAAAAATTATCACCGGTGCTTGCTATGTACAAAGCCAAATCTTTTGACGAAGCGCTTGACAAGGCAGCAAAATTAGTAGCGGACGGAGGTTACGGCCATACATCCTCTCTGTATGTAAACCCGGCGGAGACCGAAAAGATGGCTAAACATGCGGCTGCCATGAAAACCTGCCGTATCCTGGTAAATACACCTTCCTCCCACGGCGGAATCGGTGATCTTTATAACTTTAAGCTGGAGCCATCTCTCACACTGGGCTGCGGTTCCTGGGGCGGCAACTCTGTTTCTGAAAACGTCGGAGTGAAGCACCTGATTAACATCAAGACCGTTGCAGAGAGGAGAGAAAATATGCTTTGGTTCAGAACGCCTGATAAGGTTTACTTTAAGAAAGGATGTATGCCCGTAGCTCTGGATGAGCTGAGAGCAGTGTACGGCAAAAAGAAATGCTTTATTGTAACCGACACCTTCCTTTACAAAAACGGATATACTAAGCCTATCGAGGATAAATTAGACCAGATGGGAATTCAGCATACCTGTTTCTATGAAGTAGCCCCGGATCCTACTCTTGGCTGCGCTACAAAGGGTGCTGAGGCTATGAGACAGTTTGAGCCGGACTGCATTATTGCCCTGGGCGGCGGTTCCGCCATGGACGCCGGCAAGATTATGTGGGTGATGTATGAGCATCCGGATGCAGACTTTATGAAGATGGCAATGGACTTCATGGATATCCGCAAGAGAGTTTATACCTTCCCGAAGATGGGCGAGAAAGCATTCTTTATCGCGATTCCTACTTCCTCCGGAACAGGCTCAGAGGTGACTCCTTTTGCCATTATCACTGATGAAAAGACAGGAACCAAATATCCTCTTGCAGATTACGAATTAATGCCTAATATGGCAATCATCGATGCGGATAATATGATGAATCAGCCGAAAGGCCTGACCGCAGCATCCGGTATAGATGTTATGACACACGCCCTTGAAGCCTATGTTTCCATTATGGCTACCGACTATACAGACGGTCTTGCCCTGAAGGCTATCAAAAATGTATTTACATATCTGCCGAGAGCCTTTGAGTATGGAGCTGCAGATGTGGAAGCCAGAGTTAAGATGGCAGATGCGGCATGTCTGGCCGGTATGGCTTTTGCCAATGCCTTCCTTGGAATCAACCACTCCCTGGCTCATAAATTAGGTGCTTTCCATCACCTGCCTCACGGTGTGGCCAATGCTATTATCCTTACAGAGGTTATGAAGTTCAATGCGGCAGCCGCTCCTACCAAGATGGGTACATTCTCTCAGTACCAGTATCCGCACGCACTGGAGCGATACGCGGAAGCAGCCCGTTTTGCAGGAATTGTGGGCAAAGACGATCAGGATACCTTTGACAAATTAATCGCCGCCCTGGAAGAGCTGAAAGAAAAGATAGGCATTAAGAAAACCATCAAGGATTACGGAGTTGACGAGAAATATTTCCTGGATACCCTGGACAGAATGGTGGAACAGGCCTTTGATGATCAGTGTACCGGAGCAAACCCGAGATATCCGTTAATGTCCGAGATTAAAGAGATTTATCTGAAAGCATACTACGGAAAATAAGACTTAAGCATAGAACCGCCCGGCAGTAGTAACTGCCGGGCGGTTCCTTTGTTTATGTAATTATTTCTATTATTCTACCGTCTGCTCCCCTTCTCCGAAGTAGGAATACGACTTGCCGTTTTCCAAGGTAATTCCCTTGGCTTTTGCCAGCTCACTCACAGTAACCAGCTTATACCCTTTTTCTACCAATGCAGGTATTATCTGCTCCGCTGCCTCAACCGTAAACTCATGGATATCATGCATCAGCACAACAGAACCATCCTGCACATTATTCAGCGTAACGTCTATGGTATTCTGTACGTCCTTTGTCTTCCAGTCCTTTGTATCAATACTCCACAGAACAACCGGCATCCCAATCTGAGCTAAAACATCAGCATTCTGGGCTCCTCCAGGCGTACGCATTACAGTTGCCGGTTCCCCGATAATATTCTTGATCGCTTCGTTTGTCTGTGACACTTCACTGCTTACATTCCCGATATCTATCTTCGTCAGAATCTGGTGGTCATACGTATGGTTGCCGATCTCCATCCCAAGGTCCTTTTCCCGCTTTACCTGTTCCGGAAACTTCTCTGCATTCTGGCCCAGGAGGAAGAATGTAGCCTTCGAGTTATTGGCCTCCAGCACATCCAGAAGCCTGTCCGTATATTTTCCCGGTCCGTCATCAAAGGTAAGAGCTACCATGGGCTTTTTAACAGCGGCATCATACTGGCCGTCTGCATTGAAATAAAAATCTTCCCCGTCCTTTTCCAGCCAGTCATCCTTGATTATGTATCCGCTGTCATCAAAATAATATTGGTTGCCGTCTATCTCCTTCCATCCGCTTACATAGAAAGAGCCATCCGCATTCTGATACCAGGTTCCCCTGTCATCGGTCTGCCATCCGGTGGACGGTGCTGCCAGCTTTTCCATATTATCGGCATCCCGGATCGGCTGTCGGGCCGCCTCACTGGGATCGTCCGGGGTTTTGGCCTGTACATCTACAACCCCCGCATTCCCGGACTTGGTCTTGCCGCCGATAAAGCTTATAAGCTTATAACCTCCCACACCTGCGATCAATACAAGAAGAAAGGCTATCACACCCAGGCGCATACACTTTCTGATAAACAGCTGCCGCCTCAGGGCCTCTCTCCGTTTTCTCATCCTCTCTGTCCGTCTTCGCTGATATTCTATTTCTTCCGGATCCAAGTTTCTCTCATCTATGTTCATTGTTACCTCTTCTCTTTTCTTCAGTCCCTTATTTACTCTCTTATGATACAAGGTTTTAGGAAAAGATTCAATTACAAATCTATTAAGTTTCTACAAAATATGACATTTCTACTATTTTTGTCAAGTTTTACCAGTGACACCCGCTTTTTCTTGTCTATTATTTTACATGTTTTTTTGGTTCCCGGCTGCATCCGCTATAGATCCAGAAATATGGGCACATGATGCACTGCGGGAAGGAATTTCTCCAGGAGATCCTCTGTAGACATCAGAATACTTGAGGTATTGATACAGGGATGGCAGGCAAATGATGCCTGTTCTTTAACCTCCCGGTCAATTACCAGCTGTACCCTGCACCCGGTATCGTTCATAAGTCCCATAACACTAACTGAACCTGGAGTCAGATCCAGATAGTCAGCCATCTCTGCTTCCCCGGCAAAGGAAAGTCTTGTTGTGCCAAGCTTCCCTGATACTTCTTTGGTTATAAGTTTCTTTCTCCCCGGAAGCAGCAAAAGATAATATTCTGTCCTTTTGGAATTGCACAGGAACAGATTCTTACATATCTCTGTTCCGAGAAGCCGGTCTACTTCCCTGCAGGCATCTATGGTGTACATCGGCTCATGATCGAGCCTCTGAAAAGGAATCTGGAGTTCTTCCAGGAGCTTATACGTCCGTATCTCTTTCTCAGGGCGCCCCTGCACATAAAGGGGACGTCCCTCTTCCAGTTTCATCCTCATGGTTTTTAGTCTCCTCCGCCCATCTCTCTGGCATGCTCTATGTCCTGTATTTTCTCATACAGCCAGTTATTGACCGGTGTGGGTATCTGATGTTTTTTTCCCAGCTTCCTGAGGGTTCCCGAAAAAAGCTCCACCTCTGTTTTGCGCTTAGCCTTGGTGTCCTGCCGCATGGACGGCATGCCTTCCGGATTCAGCCTTCCAAGGATCTGCATCCACTCTGCAAACTCCCGGTCTGTAATCACTGCTCCCTCCGCTTCTGCGATGCGCCTTGCCTCTTCCATAGCAGACAGAGCGGTGTCACGGATCTGCCCCTCCTCCTGCATCTGCCGGTAATTGCAGGCATATACCGCCGCCGTCTGATTGACCCCCGTATTAAACATAAGCTTGCTCCACAGGCAGTGCATAATGTCCTCCGGAATCAGATACGGAATCTCCGCTTCTCTGAGTATATTCTCTACGGAAGAAAGCCTCTCATCCCTCTTGTTATCCCGGTTTCCTATGACCAATGTCCCCATATTGGTATGGCTGAACTGGTTTCCCTCTTTCAGGGCATCCATCTCCTGGGCCACACAGTACAGTATCTTATCCTCCCCGTACCTGGTTCCAATCTGCTCCTCACTTGCGATGCCGTTGAGCAGAGATAACAGAATAGTGGAATCCCCTACAAAGTTTGCGGTATCGTCCAGGGCTTCCTCAATGGCCGTATATTTTACCGCGAAGATAAGCAGGTCAGCCTGTACCCCTTTCGTATCCGGCGTCAGATATTGAAACTCTGTCTTCTCTCCGTTGCAGTAGATCCCCTCCCTCTGGTATTTTTCAATTCTCCGGGGATCTGCGATGAAAAACACACGCTCTTTTCCCAAGTGCCGGGTGAGCTGCTGACCATACATGACCCCCAAAGCCCCCTGCCCGATAATTCCTATTGTTTTAATCTCTGCCATTCGCTTAACTCCTCACTAACTGACGGGGCGGCCGAGTATCTGCCGCCCCTGAATCTTTTTTATGCATGTCTGATATTCGTATACTCAGATATTTCTCTGCTGATGGTACACAAATCCTCCGTATCCAGTTCATGAATGTCCTCATGTCCCGTGATCCTGGCAAATGTCTTCAGTTCCTCACGGGTGCAGTTCAGGAAATTAGCCACCCGGGCCGCAGCTGCATCTTCCTGGAATCTGGCCCTCAGTGCAGGATCCTGGGTTGCCACTCCAACCGGGCATTTCCCTGTGCCGCAGATGCGGTACTGCTGACAGGCCGCGGCAATTAACCCCGCAGAGGCCACTGCCACCGCGTCCGCTCCCATGGCTATGGCCTTCGCAAAGTCGGACGATACCCTCAGCCCTCCGGTAATAACCAGATCAATGCCGGCTCCTGCTTCCTGCAGATACTTTTTGGCCCTGTACAGAGCATAAACCGTGGGAACACTGGTCGAATCCCTGACCAGTTTTGGGCTGGCGCCTGTAGCCCCGCCCCTTCCGTCGATGGTTATAAAGTCAGGTCCGGCATAGACGCAGAATTCCAGATCCCTCTCAATCCGTCCCGCAGCGATTTTAATTCCCACAGGTCTCCCCTCAGAAGCCATCCGGAGCTGATCTACCAGATCCTTCAAATCTTCCCTGGACTGTATCATAGGGAATCTGGAGGGACTTATCACGTCCTTTCCCAGGGGCTTATTTCGGATCCTGGCAATCTCCGGCGTAACCTTATCCCCCGGGAGATGTCCTCCCATTCCCGGCTTGGTACCCTGCCCGATTTTAATTTCTATGGCATCGGCATTTCTTAGATTTTCAGGGTTTACACTGTAGAGATTGGGAACATATTCAAAAATATATTTGTAGGCTGCCGCCATCTCTTCCGGGAGTATTCCCCCCTCTCCGCTGCACATTGCGGTTTGTGCCATGGCGCTTCCCCTGGCTAAAGCCACCTTTGTCTCTTTGGAAAGGGCGCCAAAGGACATGTGGGATATGTATACCGGATTTTCTATGACCATAGGCTTTTTTGCATGCTTTCCGATCACGGTGGTAGTATTCACCTCTGCATGTTCATCCAGCGGCATTGGGTTCAGCTGGGCCCCCAGTATCAGAATATCATCCCATCCGGGCATATCCATTCTGGTCCCCATAGCCTCAATGATTGGTTTGCCCGAAACCGCCATCTCATGAATCTCCTTCATATAGCGGCAGGACTCATCAAGCCTCGCATATTCGGCCGGGTAATCCAGATCCCGTCTCTGCGCTCCCGGCATCGGCGCAGCCTGCACCGCCTCCCCGATCTTTTCAAAGATCCCCGCCGGCTGGCTGCATATGGGACAGGAATCCAGTTCCCGGATCGGTTTCCCCTGCTCCTCTTCATCATAAATATAACCACACTGTCTGCACTTGTACTTTGCCATCTCGTTCCTCCCAATTCTTCCTGTGTCAGGTATCGGTGTAACTGTCCGTATAAACTCATTTATAATATATAGTATAAGCTACAATTTCTTATTTGTACACCTGGTTTTATGGGGACAGCTGCCGGCAGAGTTAAAAAAAAGCCAGGACATCAATGTCCTGACTTTTCCTTTTTAGTAGCGGGGACAGGATTTGAACCTGTGACCTTCGGGTTATGAGCCCGACGAGCTTCCAGACTGCTCCACCCCGCGTCAATTTCTTATCACTCCCCTATTATAGTCCTATCTATATTCTTTGTCAAGCATAGGGGTAATTCTGCTGTATCTGTTTCTATTATATGAATAAATACGTAAATTATACCTATTTCTTCATCCTCTATCCTGTCATTCCGCCGGGGGAGCCTGGTACAGGGCTCCCCCGGTAAAGCAGCACCGACCTGCCTTAGCTGTCCGGCTTCCAGTGTTCTCTTTCTTTCCATTTTACCCTCATCTTCCGCCACCAGGATTTGACCCCCTCCATGGCGCCGTAAATACCGTCTATGAGGTAAGGAGTAAAAATAAGGAGGAGAAGCAAAACAATCATTTCCCGGAACGGTATGTTCTCCACACTGAACAGTGCCGGGAGCACAAACAGGCAGCAGAAGAACAAGCCAAACATGGCATAGTAGACAGCCTTTCTAAGCTTCGACTGCAGGGGATACACCTTCCGTATCATATACAGGCTGACCACACCTGTGGCCAGCACACACATAGTAGATCGCACAGCCGTGCCAGACTTCAGATACCCGCAGAGGATTGTGATAAGAATCACCTCTGCCACAATGGTAAGCGCCCCCGTGAGAGCATTCTGCAGCACGTTTCTCAGGAAGTCTCCTCTCACCCGGTTAAAATTGGGCTCCAGCGCCAGAATAAAGGTAGGAATTCCCACGCCGCACATACTGATGACAGAAAGCTGTATGGGAATAAAGGGATACTGCCAGGCAAAAATCAAAGTGAAAATAGACAGTACCAGGGAAAAGATCGTCTTTACCAGGAACAAAGAGGCGGCACTCTGAATATTATTGATAACTCTGCGCCCCTCTTTTACAATGTAAGGCATTGAACTAAAATTAGAATCCAGCAGTACCAGATTGGAACAGTTCTTAGCGGCATCGCTTCCTGCCGCCATGGCAATGCTGCAGTCTGCCTCTTTTAACGCCAGAACATCATTTACCCCGTCGCCGGTCATTGCCACAATGTGTTTTTGTTTTTTCAGGGCCAGCACAATCTTCTTCTTCTGTTCCGGTGTCACACGGCCGAATATGTGATACTTCTCAACCGCAGCCTCCAGAGCCGCATCGGACTCCAGTGTGGTTGCATCCACGTAAGAATCTGCATCTGCAAGTCCCGCTTTTTTCGCAATATTGGCAACTGTAGCCGGATTGTCCCCGGATATCACCATAAGCCGTACATCCCTGTCCGCAAAGTACTTCAAGGTTTCTCTCGCATCCTCCCGGATGATATCACTTAAAAGTATAATGGCACAGGGAATCATATCCTCCGGCAGTTCATTCTCCTCCGCAATTTCCTCGCTGTGGGCCAGAACCAGCACCCGAATGCCCTTCCTGGTATGCTGATCAATCTGATACTTCAGGGAATCTTCTTCCTTCTCCTGGGGGAACATGAATTCATATGCCCCTATCAGATAGGTACCCTTCCCCTGAAAGGATGCGCCGCTGTATTTTCTGGCAGAGGAAAATGGTATGGTGTGCACGGCAGTGTAATCCGCACGATCCGGAAAATATTCCTTCATTGCCATAAAGGTGGCATTGTTATCCTTCAGACAGTGAAGCATATTTCCCAAAATCTCATCCACCGGAACTTCTTCCAGAGGGATCACATCCTCAACCTTCATGCGCCCTTCCGTGAGTGTTCCCGTCTTATCCAGACAGAGCACATCTACCCTTGCCAGGGTTTCTATACAGAAAAGCTCGTGTACCAGAGTATTATGTTTTCCCAGATGGATAACGCCTACGGCCAGGGCGATACTGGTCAGCAGTACCAATCCCTCCGGGATCATGCCCAAAACTGCGGCTACCATGTTCACCACAGCATCCCCAAAGGAGGCGTGGGCAACCGCATACTGGCTGTAGAACATCCCTACCCCCAGAGGAATAATCAAAATACCGATAATCTTTAGAATCACGTCTATGGACTTCTGAAGCTCTGACTTATGCTTTTTAAATGCTCTGGCCTCTGACATGATCTTATAGGAAAAATTCTCTGTCCCCACATGGATTACCTGTACCATCGCCTGTCCGGACACCACGAAACTTCCGGAAAAGAGCTGGTCCCCCTGCCGTTTTACAATGATATCCGACTCTCCGCTGATGAGGGATTCATTTACCTCCAGCATGCCCTCTCTCACTGTGGCGTCCGCACAGATCTGATTTCCCGCACCCAGAAGCATAATGTCGTCCAGCACGACCTCCTCCACAGGGATCTCTCTTTGCTTTCCGTCCCTCACTGCCTTGACCTTAGTGGCAGTAATCAGTGACAGCTTGTCCAGTGTCTTCTTGGCCCGTATCTCCTGAAAAATTCCGATGCCGGTGTTGCAGATTACAATCCCCATAAAGAGCAGATTCTTAAAAGAACCCACGAAGATTACAAGTCCGGCCAGAATAATATTTATCAAGTTAAAAAACGTCATGAGATTGTCTCTGACGATCTGTTTTATGCTTTTACTGTTCTTATCCTCCTGCTCATTTTGCAGGCCGTCTTTTTTTCTCTGCCTCACCTGTTCCGAAGTAAGTCCCCGTCTCAGGTCGGGCTGTATCAAGGTACTGTCTTTTGTCTCTTCCATAGTACTCATCTGCCTTTTCTGAAGATTTGTCCGCACTGTTTTCCTGCTTTTTCTTCATTATACAACCCTTTTTGGCATCCAACAAGGCTCTGGATCAGAAAACTGCCTGCACCAGAATCATATACAGTACCGTGCCTGTGGCAATAGAAAGCAGCATATTCTTCTTCCAGCGGTGGACACAGACTACTCCTGCAATAGAAATGATCTCCGGAAGCCCGTAGGAAGGGGAAGTCCAGGATACTCCTTTGAGGCAGTACACAATCAAAAGCCCGATCACACTGTAGGGCAGTACCTTGCCCAGGTACTGAATGTATTTGGGTATAGGCTTATTATCCGGAAATATCATAAAAGGCAGAAAGCGGGTAAGCATAGTTCCCAGTACCACCATGCCTATGGTTATCATCTGCTGTGCTAAGGACATACGTCACCTTCTTTCTTCTCCAGCCTCCCCCTCAAAATGGTCAGTATGGCCAGCATTGTTGCCATAGACGGCAGAATAAAATTGTCCGGTCCAAACAGAAACAGACAGACGGCTGTGGCCCCCACTCCAATCACTGCAGGGAAGTGATCCCTGGAAGAAAACCATTGATCCAGGAAGATCACTACAAACAGAGCTGTCATCACAAAGTCCAGACCTTTGGTGTCAAAGTGGAGGAATCCCCCCAGCACTGCACCCACAGTTGCGCCTGCAAACCAGTAACATTGATTCAGGAGAGTTACAAAGAACATAAACCATCCCCGATCTATGCCTGCCGGAGGGTCTGTGGTGCAATTAATAGAAAAGGACTCATCGCACATGCCAAAGATCAGATACCACTTTTTTCTGCCTGTCCCCCTGTATTTTTCCAGCATGGATATGCCGTAAAACAGATGCCGTGCATTCACCATCAGTGCCAGAAGCAAAGCATAAAATGGCTGAAAAGGTGAAAGCAGCAGACTGACTGCTACAAACTCCATGGAGCCCGCAAAGATCGTGGCACTCATCAGCATAGGATACCAGAAGGCAAACCCCTTGCTCCGCATAAAGATTCCATATGCGATTCCAAGAAACATAAAGCCTGCACAGATTGGTATGGTATACGGAAATGCCGCCCTAAATGCTTTTTTCTTCATACCCTCGTTGTTCTCCTCCCCTAGTTAAAATATTTATCTATCCCGTCGGCAATTCCCTTTGCCATCTTTTTCTGATATCCTGCATCCGCCATCCTCCGGTCCTCAGAAGCATTGCTCATGAATCCCATCTCAACGATAGTGACAGGCACTGTGCTCCAATTTATCCCGCTCATCTCGTCAGAGGTAAGAATCCCTCTGTTCTTCGCACCTGTTGCCGCGCAGAAGCTGTCCAGGATATTCTGGGAAAGACGCCGGGAATCGTTTACAAGTCCCTTGATATACGGATTGTTCTTAGAAGGTGCAATTGTGAGGGCACCGTTGGCCGAGCTGCTGGAATCACTGTTGGCGTGGATGCGCACCAGGATATCCGCTCCGGCGCGGGCGGCCATCTTGGCCCTTTCCGCGTTGCTGATATTTACTTTGTTCGTCTCACGGATCATATAAACTTCATATCCTCTGGCCTTAAGCTCATCTCTTAATTTCAATGATACCTGCAGGTTCAGTTCATACTCGTACAGTCCCGTGGCAGTTCCCTTCGCCCCTCCGGTAACCTTTGCTTTTGTTACTGACGCTCCCGGTCCTATGGGTTCCTTTTCACTGTTTCCTTTTAACTGGTGCCCTGCGTCTATGGCGATAAGCTTCTCTCTCGCCTTATTCGGGATCCATGCACCGCTCTTATCCACATAATAGTTCCCTATCCACTCGTCAGACGCCATACTTCCGCTGCTTTTCAGATAATACCAGGTATTCCCCAGCTGGATCCAGCCCGTGGCCATGGCCCCGTTGTCCCTCAGATAGTACCAGGTGCTCCCAATCAGCTGCCAGCCGGTAACCATAGCCCCGTTTCCTTTCAGATAGTACCAGGTATTCCCAATCAGCTGCCAGCCCGTCGCCATACTTCCGTTTCCTTTCAGATAATACCAGGTACTTCCGTCCAGCTGCCAGCCCGTCGCCATGGCTCCGTTTCCTTTCAGGTAATACCAGATACTTCCCTTCTGCAGCCAGCCCGTCGCCATGGCTCCGCTTCCTTTCAGGTAATACCAGGTGCTTCCCTCCTGCAGCCAGCCTGTAGCCATACTTCCGTTTCCTTTCAGATAATACCAGGTACTTCCGTCCAGAAGCCAGCCCGTGGCCATGGCTCCGCTGTCTTTCAGATAGTACCAGATACTCCCCTCCTGCAGCCAGCCCGTCGCCATACTTCCGTTTCCTTTCAGATAATACCAGGAGCGGCCGATCCATTGCCAGCCCGTGGCCATCGCACCGCTGCTTTTCAGGTAATACCAGGTACTCCCCTCCTGCAGCCAGCCCGTAGCCATGGCACCATTCTCTCTCAGGTAGTACCACTGCCCCCCATTCTGCAGCCAGCCCGTAGCCATACCTCCGTCCTGATTCAGGTAGTACCATCTGCCTCCTTCCTGAAACCACCCTGTCCTTGCCCAGCCGTCTCCGTCAAACGCATACCATACATTGTCAATAAACATCCAGCAGGAAGCCGGCCTTGTGCCGTCCGGCATCTCATACCAGCGTCCTTTCTCCTCCTGGTGCCACAGACCGGTCTGAGGCGTCTGTTCCTCTTTCCCTTCTGCCTCTGTATCCTGTCTGTCCGGTGCTGTCTGATTCGCCCCCCAGACACAGAACACCGCCATGCTTTGAAGAGTAATTGCTGCAGCTAAGGCCGCAAAATATCGTCTGCCTGTTCGTCTTTTCTTCATATGTATTCTCCTCACACCAGGGTATATATCCCTGTAACTGCTGAAAAGACCCAAAAGCAGAGTCCAGTGGTCTCCCACCTGATCTCCGCTCCCGGGTCTTATATCACCTGCGTAATCAGAGTTCTTCCCTGAACCGGATTTTCGTGTAGGCCTTGATCTCCTCCACGCACTCATCCCAGCTCATCTTGCTGCTGTCGAGGCACAAATCATAATTCCTCGCATCGTTCCAGTAGTTCCCTGTATAGTAGTAATAATAATCTCCAAAATACTTATTCACCTTTTCGATGTACTTCTCTGCTTCCCGCTCATCTATATCATTTTTCTCCATACAGCGGGCCACACAGTAATCCCATGGCGCATGGATAAACACCCGCACCACATTGGGATACTCTTTCAGCACGAAGTCGGCACAGTGGCCTACCATAACACAAGACTGTGACTGGGCCAGATCCTTCATCACCTTAGCCTGATAATAAAACAGGTTGTCATTGGATACAAAATCATCACTGCCTGGTGGAATCAGCTCTCCTTTGTATACATTCGTCCCTCTTCTTTTGAAAATGGGATTACTTCTCAGCTTCTCGTCCGCCTCGTTAAAAAGTCTCTCATTTATCCCGCTGTCATCGGAGGCCAGACGGAGAATCTCCCTCTCATAGCAGGGAATCCCCAGGTTTTGGGCCAGCATATGGCCGATGGTATTCCCCCCGCTTCCATAGTGCCGGGCAATGGTAAAAACCAGATGTTCCATAAGTCCCCCTCCTATTCTCCTAGATATGCTTTTTTAATCGAATCATCTTCCATGAGCACAGACGCCTCATCGTCCAGAACAATGCTGCCCGTCTCCAGCACATAGGCGCGGTCCGCGATAGACAATGCCTTTTTTGCATTCTGCTCTACCAGCAGTACAGTGGTACCGCCTGCGCTTACATCCTGAATAATTTTAAATATCTCATTTACAAAGATTGGGGAAAGCCCCATGGACGGTTCATCCATAAGTATAATCTTGGGATGAGACATTAATGCCCTGCCCATAGCCAGCATCTGCTGTTCTCCGCCGCTTAAGGTGCCTGCCAGCTGGTTTTTTCTCTCTTCCAGCCTGGGAAAGCGCTGGTACACCTCACGGATGCTCTCATTGATCTCATTTTTATCTTTTCTAGTATAGGCGCCCATTATCAGGTTTTCATATACAGTCAAATCTGCAAATACCCGGCGGCCCTCCGGTACATGGGCCATACCCAGGGTCACAATCTTGTGTGCCGGAGTCTTGGTGATTTCTTTTCCTTCAAACTCTATTTTGCCTGATTTGGGACTGATCAGTCCTGTTACGGTCTGGAGGATCGTCGTCTTTCCCGCGCCGTTTGCTCCAATCAGGGCAATAATTTCCCCTTCATTTACCTCGAAAGAGACTCCCTTAATCGCCTGGATTACGCCGTAATTTACTATCAGGTCTGTTACTTTTAACATTGCCATCGGTCTCCTCCTCCTATTCTCCCAGATAAGCTGTGATAACTCTGGGATCGTTCAGTACTTCTTCCGGGGTTCCATTGGCAAGCTCCGTGCCAAAATTCAGCACATACAAATATTCACAGATTCCCGCCACCAGCTTCATATCGTGTTCAATCAGAAGGATCGTCACCTGAAACTGCTTACGAATCAGTTCTATGGTTTCCATCAGCTCCGCTGTCTCATTGGGGTTCATCCCGGCAGCAGGTTCATCTAACAGAAGAAGTTTGGGATTGGTCGCCAGCGCGCGGGCAATCTCCAGCTTTCTCTGTTTTCCGTAAGGAAGATTGGACGCCAGAGTCTCTGAAAACTGCTCCAGATCAAAAACTCTCAGGATATCTCCTGCTCTCTCATCCATCTCCTTTTCCCGCTTAAAATACCCGGGCAAATGCAGCATGCTCTCCGCCAGCCGATAGGTAATCTGATTGTGGAGAGCCACCTTTACATTGTCTTTCACGCTCATCTTGCTGAACAGGCGGATGTTCTGAAAGGTTCTGGCAATACCGCTCTGACAGATCTCGGCAGGCTTTTTCCCCACAATCTTTTCCCCGTTCAGGCTAATTGTACCATCCGTAGGCTGGTAGACGCCGGTGAGAAGATTAAATGCTGTGGTTTTCCCCGCACCGTTTGGTCCGATCAGCCCCACCAGGCTGCCCTCTTCTATGGTCATATTCAGATTGTCAACTGCTCTGAGCCCCCCGAAGGAGATCCCGAGATTCTTTACTTCTAATAAAGCCATGCTTATTCTCCCTCCTTCTGAAGTCTGCCCGCCTGACGCATGTTTCTTCTGTCCATGAAAGCGCGCTTGATGGGGGAATTATTAAACAGCATCAGTGCAATCAGCACGATAGAGTACAGAAGCATACGGTAATCCGCCGCTCCCCGGAGTACCTCCGGAAGTGCTGTGAGGATTACAGCTGCAACGATGGATCCCTTGATATTACCCATTCCTCCCAGTACCACCATAACCAGTATCTCAATGGAAGTATTATAGTCAAAGTTCACTGGTTTTAATATACCGATGTTTCCGGCATATACGACACCCGCGACACCGGCAAAAAAAGCTGCTATTACAAACGTCATAATCTTATACCGGCTCACAGGTATCCCTGCAGCTTCCGCTGCAATGTAGTTATCACGGATAGAAGTGATTGCACGTCCGTGACGTGAGCGCACAATGTTGGATACCAGCAGCACTACAACAACTGTCAGAATAAATACAAAGGTAAAGTTACGGTATGTGGTGTAAAGAGGAATCTTGGAAAGCCCCTTTGCTCCCCCGGTAATAGGTGTCATAAAGTTGATAATAGATTTGATAATCTCTCCAAATCCCAGCGTCACAATGGCAAGATAGTCACCTTTCAGCCTGAGCACCGGCACGCCAATGATAAGGCCGAAGACTGCCGCAGCGCTTCCCCCGATTAGAAGGGCAATAAGAACCGCCGGAAGCTGGGGAAGCTCTGTATGTGTCAGAAAAAGAGCACCGGAATAAGCCCCTACAGACATAAACCCTGCATGCCCCAGACTCAGTTCTCCCAGAAATCCTACCACCAGACAGAGGGATACTGCCATCATAACATACACACAGATAGGAATAATCAGTGATGTCATCTGTCTGCTCAGCATACCCCCGCTGATAAGGCCCTGAACCACGGCATAGACACCGACTGCTATAATAACATTAATTATGGTCTTTTTGTTTATCTTCATCTGTCTCACCTACACTTTCTCAATCTTCAGTTTGCCCAGCAAACCAGAGGGTTTCACGAGAAGCACGATGACCAGAATGCCGAATACGATTGCATCTGCCAGCTGTGTGGATATATATGCCTTAGAAAGAGACTCTATAATTCCAAGGATGATTCCCCCCAGCATAGCGCCGGGAATGCTGCCGATTCCCCCGAGAACTGCCGCAACGAAGGCTTTGATTCCAGGCAGTGCCCCCATAGTGGGAAGCAGAGTCTCATACTGTGAGATAAATAAGATACCCGCTACTGCTGCCAGTGCAGACCCGATGGCAAATGTAAGGGAAATGGTCTGATTTACGTTTACTCCCATCAGCTCTGCCGCTCCCTTATCCTCCGATACGGCCCTCATAGCACGGCCCGCTTTTGACTTGTTGATAAACAGAGTCAGAGCGATCATAGAAACTGTCGTCACTACCAGCGTCACAATCGTGATCCCTGAGATATTCAGACTCCCCACCTTTACAGACGGAACCCTGATAATAGAACCAAACGGGATGGGGGTTGCCTTAAAAATGAGCAGCGACAGGTTCTGCAGAAGATAACTGACACCAATAGCCGTTATCAGTACCGCCAGAGGGGTTGCGTTTCGCAGAGGCTTATAAGCCACCTTTTCAATGGTAATTCCAAGGACTGAGCATACCACAATGGTGAGCAGAACCGCAATCACCGGGTGCAGTCCCAGGAGCCCTACAAATACATACAGTGCATAAGCTCCTACCATAATAATGTCTCCATGGGCAAAGTTTATCATCTTCGCGATACCATACACCATGGTGTATCCCAGAGCGATCAGCGCATAGATACTTCCTGTCCGCAATCCATTAATCAGCTGTTCCAGGATACTGTTTACCAAATCCATACTTTCTCCACCTTCTTTCGTAATATTTAAATCCTGCATATCTTTGGAGCCGTAAAAGGAGACAGCTGTTGCCATCTCCTTTTGCTATCATCCTATGGATTACAGATCTACTACTCTGCTTTGTACTGATATGCTCCGTCTTTTACTTCTACAAACTTAACTTCCTTAACAGCGGCACCAGATGCGTCAAATGTAATCTCATCGCCTGTCATTCCGCTGACAGTAATCTTTGTCATAGCTTCAATCATATCTGCACTCTCAATGCTTCCAGCCTCTTCCATGGCTGCTTTGAATGTGTATACAGTATCGTAAGCATCTGCAGCGAACTGGTCAGGAGTTGCTTTATAGGCTTCATTATAAGCATCTACAAACTTTTTCACATCTGCATCGTCAACCGTTGCACAGAATGGGCTGGAGAATACACATCCCTCTACTGTGGAGGCATCAGATACTGTATCCAGAACGCCGTCCCATCCGTCGGAGCCTAAGAACTGCAGTGTCATGCCCATATCCTTCGCCTGTTTTGTAATGTATGTAGCATCCTGATAGTAAGCAGGTACGTAGATGGCTTCCGCATCCGTACCTTTGATTGTTGTCAGCTGTGTATTAAACTCAACATCGTTGGTGTTGAATGCCTCACTGGCTACAATCTCTCCGCCTTTTGCTTTTACTTCTTCTTCAAAAGCTTTCTGAAGGCCTGTGCTGTATTCATCTGCCGCGTTATAGATAACGGCAATCTTTTTCAGTCCCATAGTATCGATGGCATAATCTGCCATTGCCTTTCCCTGCTCCGGATCTGAGAAACAGATGCGGAAAGCATTGTCATTGGCAATACAGCCCTCTGCGGAACCGGATGGAGTCACCTGCAGGATACCATCCTGATATGTCTGATCTACAATGGCTATACAGGCACCGCTGGTTACACATCCCATAATCGCATTGGCACCCTTGTCCATAACGGTATTATACGCCTGAACCGCTTTATCTTCAGAGGCCTCATCATCTGCAAATTCCAGCGCAAATTTGTATGTAGTGTCTCCGACCTTCACGCCTCCGGCATCATTAATCTCTTTAATCGCAATCTCAGCTCCCTGCTTAACGCTGGTTCCGTAAGAAGCAGCCGCGCCTGTTACAGGGCCGATACCTCCGATTAAGAAGGTCTCCTCTCCTGCTCCTGCCGCCTCAGAGCCTTCTGCTTTGTCTTTCTTGTCATCACCGCAACCGGCCATCATAGACACAGCCAATACTGCAGCTACGGAAAAAGCTGCAAATCTTTTCATGTTTTTCATCTCATATCCTCCTTCAATATCACGCTTTCAGATTGACTTTATAGGGATAATCTATAAAATCTTTCTTAAAATTCTGATTACTATCATACCCCAATCAGGACATATCTGTCAATGGTTTCCTGCTTTATCCAGACAGCAATTTGAAGGATTGATGCGCTGACGCATGTAAGTGTGTTATACTTCGCAGTACCCTGCAATCTCATATTCCTCCGGTATCCCGTAAGCCTTATCCGGAGCTCCCATAACCCACTGAACCTCTCTTGGCCTCCACTGGGAGAGAACTGCCGCGAAGTGAAACATTACAATTCCCTGGTTCAGCTTCCCGTCGTGTTCTCCTGTCAGCTCATCCTCTTTCACTGCCAGAATCATTCGGTTATAATCATAGATAAAACGGTAAGGCTGCCGATTCAAAAAGGACGGCGCAATGCTGGCCCCATAGAAGGCCTTCTCCATGGTATCATCGATCACATCCTCTTCCCAGTCTGATTTTTGTCCCCATTTTTCCAGATATACCAGATCCTCCACACAAATCTTAGGGGCCAGATGCCCTTCTCTTGTAATGACATGTATATCAGAAGGACTCTTAATATCCAGACGTGTTCTGTCCCCCAGAGAATTCCCATATCCGAATGCAATAACGGCGGCAACATTTTTATCAGAAGAAAGCCCCACGGCATCCTTAACAGCGTCGCTGTCCGTCAGCGTTACCCAGCAGCTGTCCAGCTCCATCTCCGACAGCTTCAGAACCAAATCTTCTCCTATGTACCCGGCGTTCTGGGCCGCATAAGGATGATCCTCAGATAAGATCAAAAGGTAATACGGCGCCTTAATCAAAAATCCCTTGTATCCCGCAACTCCATCCAGAAGCTTCTCCCCCTCCTTCTGCAGCAGAACAAGGTCTACGTCAATGTGGGGAATCAGCCTGGAGCCCTTCTGGAAATGTTCCCGGATATCCTCCATCTGCTTCTCAGACAAATCCCAGTCCTTAAAATCTCTGATTGACATTCTCTTTTCCATTAAATTGTAGTAATCCATAGTTAACCTCCTGTGATTATATATTTGCTATCTTTACCCTTTAACTCCATATTGTTATCTTAATGCAGCGCTGTTGGATTGTCAATTCACATACGCCCTCTGCCTGGAATCCGGGATTCCAAGCTCGGCCCTGTATTTTGCCACTGTTCTCCTGGAAATATCCGTCCCCTCCGCCTTCAGAATCTCCGCGATCCTGGAATCACTGAGGGTCTCTTCACTTTTTTCCTTTCCAATGAGCTGTGCGATCCGGCTTTTTACCCCATCGGCAGACATTTCCCCGGCACCTTCTTTCGTCCCCACAGCTCCGGTAAATAACTCCTTCATCAGAACTACATTTCTATACTGAAGATACTTGCCCTTCACAGCTCTGCTCACCGTGGACACATGCATATCTACCTTTTTGGCCACATCTGACATGCTCATAGGCTGCAGCTGCCCGCGGTTCTCAAAATAATCCTTCTGCAGTTCCAAAACAGCCTCTACAATGCGGATGATGGTACTCCGTCTCTGCTCCACGCAGTTCACGATAAACCTGGCGCGTTCCAGTTTCTCCTTAAAGTATGCTGCCAGCTCCGGATCTTTTGCCTCCCGCATCATACGGATATAATACTCATTATACCTGTATTCCCCCATCCAGCCGTCGTTCAGCCGAATCTCCCACTGGTTATGCTGGCGGGTAATAATCACATCCGGAATGATATATTCCGGTGACTCTCTCTGGACATTCATCAAAGGCCGGGGATTCAGCCCCCCTATAACATGAATGTATTTTTTCACCTCGGCAGTGGTCAGTTTCAGTTTCCTGGACACTTCCCCGATGTGACCTTTCATGATCTCCGGCATATAATCTCTGATGATGGCAGACAGATTTCCGTCGTCCAATCCTTCCGCCTCTATCTGCTTCAGGAGGCACTCGCCGATATCCCTGGAAAATACCCCTGCAGGCTCCAGATCTTTTAATTCCCTGAGGCATGCTTCCACTGACTCTCTGCTAAACCCGGAAGCATCAGCGATCTCCTCTGGTTCATAGGGAAAAAATCCGTCCTCATCCAGGCATTCTATGAGATACTGTATGAGCTTCCACTCTCCTGATGTATACTTCTTTTTGTCCATCTGCATAAGCAGCAGACTTTTTAATTCGTCCGCCGGTTTGGCTGCTATATCATTCTTCCGCTGAATCTCTTCGTCTTCCCATTCCATATAGTGATCCTTATAGGAGATTCCCTTTTCATAGAGCTGCTCCACATTGGTCAGCATCTCTTCCTCTTTATTGGATACACAATCCAGAATCGGATTTTCCAGATATTCATTGGTGAGAAATTCATCCAGCTCCTGGTTCGTATAGGCCAGGATATTCAACGATTGTACCTGATTTGCAGACAGGGTCTGGCTCTGCCCCACTTCTAACTTATTGCCCAATTTCATATGTATTACCTTCTCTTAGAATCTTCTGCCCTTTCTACTATAATTTTACATAATTCGATTATATCCAATTCCAGTCCTTTCGTCCAGCACAGCGTATATATAATTTGCAAAAGTAGATTTCCCTTCATACCTATGATAGAATATAGAAGAAAACAAACTTCGGGAGGAATAGGAATAATGAAAAATATTCTTGTGATACAGGGCGGCGGCAGAAAAAATGGAAATACCGCTCAGCTTATCACTCATTTTGTAAAAGGAGCGGAAGAAAGCGGCCATTCTATTGAAGTTATATCACTGGTGAAACATGAGGTAAAAGGCTGTCTCGGCTGTAATGCCTGCCGCTATGGAAAGCCATGCATTCAAAAAGACGCTTTTAACGATATTTTGCCTAAATTAAAAGCTGCAGACTGCATAGTATTTGCATCACCTCTCTATTTCTGGACTGTTTCTTCCAGAATAAAGGCATTTATCGAAAGATTTTACTGTATAGCAGAAGAGGATCCGAATCCGCCCTTAGGCAGATATGAAAAATATCCGGTGAAAGACTGCGCCTTATTAATGACTTCAGCCGATAATTTCTTTTGGACCTTTGAGCAGGCTGTTTCCTATTATAAGTTTGCACTGGTTCATTATATCGGATTCCAGGATAAAGGAATGCTGCTTGCCGGCGGCTGCGGGGATACCAATGGGAAGCCGCAAATTGCTCAAACCAATCATCTGCAGGAAGCATATGAATTTGGAAAACATCTATATAAATGATATATGAAAAAAGCCTGCTCTCAGCGCAAGAGCAGACATTTCATATTACGATTTCTTTCATTTCTCTGTATTTTTTTGGTGTAATGCCAAAAGAAAGCTTAAACTCACGGGCAAAATAATTGGGATCTTCGTATCCTACCTGATACCCGATTCCGCTGATGTAATCATCTGTCTCCAGAAGAAGCCGGGCAGCCATAATCATTCTGATCTCCCTCAGATACTGTTTGGGAGACTTTCCCAGCTGATCTTTAAACAGCTGACGGAACCTGGACTTGCTTAATCTTGCAATCTCCGCCATGCTTTCCAGTGTATATCTCTCGGAAGGGTGGACGGCGATATAGTCAAGCACCGACCGAATCCTCGTATCCACGTTGTCATAGTTCTTTATAAGGCCGTCATTGATATTAGCAGAGATTCTGCCAATGTCCCTGTCCGCCGGCCCGTCCGGGTTGTGAGAGCACAGGCTGGCAATCAGCAGATTCATATAACCTTTGATGAAAAAAATGTTTGTATGCGATTCTTTATTGCTCCAATTATAGATATGCGAAAAATACAGTTTTTCATTCTCACTGTCTGTCACCCTGCGGATCCCAAAGTAGTCTTCCAGCACGTCGCCCCCTTCATAATATACAGAAGTCATAAAACGTATATCAATGATAGAAAATTTGCTGCTTGCAGCACTGTAGCTGAATCTGCACCCTCTGGGGATATATACAATCTGATCTTTATAGACCTTTACTTTTTCTTTATTTATGCGAAGCTCCGCCTCTCCATCCTCAACATACCAGAACATGCTGTAGGGTATCATACGCCGGGAACCAATCCACTCCCTGCTGAATACAAACTTATGAATGGACAAAAAGTAAAACCTAATATTGTCAATTGTATTCATTTTTTACGGCTCCTCTCCATCCTTATGAAAAAGATTATATCAAATATCGCAACAATTGTAGAGATTATAGCCGCAATTTCGTCATTTTATGCTATTTTTTGACACCTCATCACTATTTAAATAACGAATATTCCTTTATAATATACCTATGCCCCTATCCGTGGGATAACTATATGCTTTTGCAGGCTGCACTCCTCACCTGAAAGGTCCTATATGCTTTCAATCCTTCAGCCCATCAGCAGGTTATAGCTGCGGATAAAAGACACTGCCGGATTTCCTCCGGCAGTGTCTTTTTTCTACTTTTCTTTTACATTCGGCAGCAGCCTGTTATCCGGAGATAACTTTAGAAACGGAGCATATGCCACTTCCCAGGGATACCCGTCAGGATCCAGAAAATACCCTGAATACCCCTCATATCCTCCCCAGTCCTTCCACTGAGGCACCTGATGGCTTTTTCCGCCTGCTTCTACCGCCCGGCCAAACAGTGCATCAACTTCCTCCGGGCTGGCGCCGTTGAGTGCCAGTGTAAATCCGTGGTACTCCTGCTTGGGACTCACGGGAAGAAGGGCATCATTTGCCAGAAAGTCATAGGGCACAAGGCCTATGGCAATGTTGCTTGTAACCATAAAGGTACACATCCCGGGATCCGAATCCGGCGATAATTCCCATCCAAGTGCCTCATAAAACTTTACTGAGCGCTCTACGTCCTCTACCCCCAGAGTAATAATAGAAATGCTCTGTGCTTTATAGCTGTCTGCTTTTCCCAATCTCTTCTTACCTCCTCAGCATTGTTCTGCAAATTTTTTTATCATTTCTTTCATTGCAGGAATATCTTCATGAAGTTTTAGGATGGTGCTTCCCACAAATGCCGCGTCACCTCCGGCTTCCTTCACCATACGCACATCCTCCGGCGCATGCACACCCACGCCGCAGTAGATGGGGCGTTCGATTCCGCAGGCGCGCAGATGGGCAATACAGGATTTTAAATCCGGGTACTGGGGATTCACCTCTTTGGTTGGCTTTGCCTGCATATAGACGAAACCATTGGACTGTTTTGCCATCTCGATTTCCTCAGGCAGCATCTGATACTGCACGTAGCAGGATACTCTTAACCCTGCGGCAATGATTTGGTCTTTGATCCGATTGTCCTTCAGTCCGACCAGAAGAATATCTTTAAAATCATTCTCCAGGCAGAAGCTGATAAATCGTTCCGTGCCTATCTCCTCCACGGTATTCTCATAGGCCAGAACCAGCAGCTTAATATCCGGGAGTCTTTTTTTCACTGCCACCATGCTCTCCATGTATTTGTCGTAATCATCACAGGCTTCCAGCGCCTTTGCCATTCTTCCTGCAATGTATTCTCCTTCCAGGTATGGATCTCTGGAGGGAAAGTCAATCTCTATCATTGTGCACCCTGCATCGGCGTATTCGATCGCCATCTCATAGCTGCTCTCAATTGTGGGATAGCCGTTGGATAAATAACATATGATTTCCATGATTTATTCTCCTTTATATGCTTTCTGGAATAATGCTTTAAACTGATCCAACTCCGGTATAACGGGATTGGTTTTTGTACAGCCGTCAGCTTTCGCTGCCTTTGCCATTTCCTCTAAAAGCTCATTATATTTTTCTTCTTCTTTAATAATCTCCTGAAAAGATGCCGGAATATGTAATTTTTCGTTCAGCTCCCGGATCATTGCTGCCAGATCCTCTCCCCCTGCCTTTTTGGCCAGGGAACGATAAATCTCAGCCGCTCTCTCATCCTGACTGTTAAACTCTATAATATAGGGAAGAAGCATGGCATCCCCCAGTCCATGAGGTACGTGGAAATATCCTCCCAGCGTATGTGCCATAGAGTGAACAATTCCAAGGGAGACATTTGTAAAGGCAAGACCGGCAGCCATGGAAGCATTCAGCATCTTTTCCCTTATCTCCAGATCTCCGCCGTTTTCATATGCCTGGGGCAGATACTCAATAATATCCAGGGCAGCCTGCAGGGCCAGAGTGTCGCCAATATAGTTTGCCCTTGTGGAAACCAGTGCCTCTATGGCATGTGTCAGTGCGTCCATTCCAGTCTCTGCGGTAATGCGTGCAGGCATTGACAGGGTTACCTCCGGGTCACAGATAGCAATGTCAGGCATCATCTCCATATTGCCGATGCCATGCTTCATTCCTGTCTCTGTGTCAGAGATGACCACTGACCGGGATACTTCGCTGGCAGTTCCCGCTGTGGATGGTATGCAGCAGAAGTGTGCTTTCTCTCTCAGCTTTGGAAACGGCACGGCCTGTAATACATCTTCCAGTGTCTCTAGTTCCGGATGTTCATAGTAGATCCACATCGTTTTGCCGGCGTCCATGACAGATCCTCCGCCAAGTGCCACAATTAAGTCGGGCTGGAACGCAAGCATCTCCTCTGCGCCGCGCTTTACAGTGGCAAAGGAGGGATCCGGCTCCACACCCTCGATTACCGCAACCTCTGCGCCGCTGCTCTTAAACATATCCCTTACTTTATCCAGCATGCCGCTTTTTTCCATGCTGGATCCTCCCAGAACAATTACTACTCTTTTATAATTCAGAGATTTTATATGTTCCAGGCAGCCCTTTCCAAATAACAGCTGGCTGCCTGCCAGTTTCATAGGTCTCATCATAACTTTTTGCCTCCTCTTTTATTCTTCCATTCCCTGCATAACTTCACGGACCAGTTCATAGTCAATGGGATTCGTCAGAATTCCATCCTTTTTCAGGCTGGACCCTATGATACCCCCGTCTGCCACATGCATCTGTTCTCCAATATTCGAAGCCTTTACACCGCTCCCCGCAAATACCGGAAGATGCACTACTTTTTTTACTCTTGCTATCATATCGATAGGGGTTTCCACACCAATCTCACTTCCCGTCACAATAATACCGTCCGCTCCGTTTGCCTCAGCCTCCCTTGCAGACTGTTCCACTGTAATATGAGGAAGAAGCATATGGGCATGCTTTACCTGTACATCCGCAAGAATCTTTACGTGTTCCAGCCCCAGCTGTTTTCTGTACTCCACGCATTCTCTGGCGCAGGGTGTGATCACCCCGTCGGTAAACAATACGGTGTCCACAAATACCGGAACACGGATAAACTGTGCCCCTGTAATCCCGGCAATGGCCAGAGAAGCCTTGCAGTCGTTAAATGCCGCATCGATCCCCACAGGAATGCGGATTGCGTCCTTTACCGCTGCTGCTGCAGCGGACAGCGCAGCCACCTGGGCGGTATTCAGCATGGCCTTAAAAGGCGTGTCTCCCATGTTCTCAACAATTACAGCGTCTACTCCGGCTTTTTCCAGGGTAACGGCATCCTCCACTGCACGGCGGATGATCCCCTGGTAGTCTCCGTCAAACCCCGGGGTCCCCGGCAGAGGAAGGCAGTGTACCATGCCGATAATTGTCTTTGCCTCTGTTGTAAATAATCCTGTCTTATTCATAATTACAGCCTCCCGTCCTTATTCCTTTCGTCATATCGATAGATTCCCTCCAGCACGGTACGGCAGAGAAGATCCTCTGCGTCCTTTCTCGCCTGCCCCTGAAGGGTTTCTTTCAGATTTTCCAGTACAGTTGTCATAGTCACAATGCAGGTTTTGACTCCCATCAATCTTCCCAGTGTCAAAAGGCAGGAAGATTCCATATCGATCCCTGTAACCCTCAGTCTGCGGAGCTCTTCAAAGGTACCCGCCATATCCCGGCCGCTCTCCTTTGAGAACCTGGAATCGTGCATCTGGCTGTAAAATCCGTCCATGGTGCAGTTTATTCCATTGACATACTCCGCGCCCATCAGGTTTACTGTCTCATTCATAACATTCACCAGATCTACGTCTGCCACTGCAGGATAGGATTCTTCCACATAGGATAAGCTGGTTCCCTCCCTGCGCATGGCTGCTATGGGAATGATAAATTTTCCCAGGAGATCATCCTGAAGCCCCATAACCGTCCCCATGCGCACCGCAACCTCCATGCCTGCCTCATACATTTCCTCAAGGGCAATGGCCGCTGAAGGGGCGCCGATTCCGGTAGAAGTTACGGTTACCTCCACTCCTTTGTATGTACCTGTATAGGTATTGAACTCTCTCTGAAAGGCAACCTTCCTGGGATTGTCCAGATACTGCTTTAAAACCTCCACCCGCCAGGGATCCCCTGAAAAAAGGACGTATCTGGCCACGGTGGATGCATCCACTCCTAGATATAATGTGCTCATATTTTCTCTCCTCACTTCCCGCTTTCTTTCAGCAGCTGTCTGTATTTTTCCAGCAGCGCTTCCTCTGTTGGCATGTTTGTACAGCACCCCTCTGCCTGAAGAACAAACCAGGAGAGCACACTGCCCAGCCTGCAGCACTCTGCCGGCTCCATGCCCTTGAGATAGCCATAGAGAAAGCCTGCGATGTAGGCATCCCCGGAACCCGTTGCATCTGCAATCTCATCGGCCCTGCAAATCCCGATCCGATGTTTTACGACTCCCTGAGAGGTGCGCTGATAGCAGATACTTCCCTCTTTTCCGAGGGTAGTCACAATAATCTCGGCGCTTCCAAGGGAAAAAAGCTCTGTGATATCCCCCAGCCCATAGATCTGCTCTATGATCCCGCGCTCCACTTCGTTGGTAAATATTATCTTGCTCCCGGTGAGCAGAACCTTTAAAAACTCCTGGGGAAAAGCGTCAAAATCATCTTTCATTCCAAAGACAACAGGCACCTGATGGCGGACGCACTGCCGGTAGAACTCTTCATTGTCTGCCCTGGATGCGACGGTAATCACACCCAGACGAGTATTCTGAAATAATTCATCGTCCAGAGGCTGTGCGTACTTCTCGTCCATGGCTCCCGGATAAAAAATAGTTATGTGATCATTTTGATTGTCCTGAAGCAGATAGCACACGGAAGTAGCTTCCTCTTCAATGACCCGGATGCCCTCAGTGGATACGCCCCCCTGTTCCAGAAAGGCTTTAAACCCGTTCTCTATATAATCTCCCCCGACCCTCAGGACCGGAAGTCCATTGAGTCCTAGACGGCTCAGCCCGTAAGCGATATTGACGGAGCATCCCCCGTAAAAGATATCTACGTTATTCCGGTTGGTGACCAGGGAAGTATATCCAACCTTAGCCGGCGAGGCAATCTTTATGATATGGTCCATGCTTACATATCCGCTGGTTAGTACATCAATCTGTCTCATGTTCTTCCCCCTTTATAATTTCCCGCTGTCCAGCAGACCAAACAACTCTTCTGTGTCCACCACAGTCCCCAGATATTTGCTGATGTCTTCCAGATGCACCTGGTTAACTGTCTCTGAGTTGGTAGCTACACAGTCTGATACCACATAACCGTCATAGTCCAGATAAAAGGCATCTGTGATGGTGGCCCGGATGCAGCAGTTTGTCTTTGTTCCCACAACGATTACATTTTTTACCCCGTTTTCTCTTAATACCAGATCCAGGTCCGTACCGAAGAACCCACTGTATCTTCTCTTTTTGATTACGTAATCTGTCTCCTCCTGAACCGGAAGCATAGGGTCAATCTCTTCTCCCCCGCTGCCTTCTATGCAGTTGGGGCGCATGGAAGCAGCCTTCCGGTCGAATTTTCCTTTTCTGTTGCAGTGCTGCAGAAAGACTACAAGCACATCCTTTTCTCTGCATTTGTCCAGAACTCTTTTGATCCTGGGCAGAATCTCCCGGTTCTGAGGGTAGAAAACCAATCCCTCAGGATCCGTAAAATCCTTTACCATATCTACAATAAGCAGCGCTGTCTTATACATACCTTATCCTTTCCTTCAAACCTCTAATGGAATCCTCTGACTTTTTGGTTTCTGTATTTGAGCATTGACACTATGGTCAGCACAATTCCCATGACCACATAAGGAATCACATCAAACAGGGCGGCAGCCGGACCGGCGTAAAGCCCCATATTAACCGCCAGAGCTCTGGCCGCACCGAATACAATGGCATAAAGGGCGCTGGACACCGGATCTCCCTGGCCGCAGTAGATTGCCGCGATGGCAATAAAGCCCCGGCCTGCGGTCATATTGTTTGTAAAAAGCACCATACGCTCCAGCGCCAGGTTGATCCCGGCCAGAGAACAGCAGAATGCTCCCAGAAGAATTGCCAGGTAGCGGTACTTATTCGTATTCAGTCCCAGATTCCTGGCTGCATCTTCATTTTCCCCCACTACCCGGACATATATGCCGAATTTTGTGCGGTACATCAGAAGCCAGATAAAGAAAATTCCTATAAAGGAGAGATACGTAATGGGTGTGTGACCGCTTAGGATGTCTCCGAGAATGGGAATCTTATCGATCACCGGAATATGTATTTTAAAATCCGATACATCCTTCCAGGTAAGACGAATATTGGCGGACTCCATATACTGGAGCACAAACCCGGCTATAGCCGGAACCACCATATTAATAGCCAGACCTACCACAATAACATTTCCTTTATAGGTAACCGTCATAAAGGAGAAAATCAGGCCGATGAGGAGGCAGACTGCAATAGCCGCAAGATATCCCAGGGCAATATTTCCTGTGAGATAGGAGACCAGCATGGAGACAAATGCCCCTGCCAGCATCATACCTTCCAGCGCAATATTCAGAACATTGGCTTTGTAGGCAAAGATACCTCCCAGCACACACAGCAATATAGGTGTGGCATGGTATACGGAATCATATAAAATATTTCCTAAGAAGTTCATTCTGTCACCCTCCTGCTCTCTCTCCACATTTTATAGCGTTCGGTAAATCCGTATTTTTCATTAAAAAACCGCACTGCAAGGAAAAGTATAATCAATCCCTGGAGGACACCCACAATTTCCTTGGGCACAGAGGTATACATATTAATATTATCCGCCCCTGTTTTCAGTCCGCTGTAGAAAACTGCCGCCAGCAGAATTCCTCCGGGAGTATGGCGTCCCAGAAGCGCAATGAGCATACCGTCCCATCCAAGTCCGGTGGTCCCGGAGAAGGTCAGTGTATACTTAAACGCCTCGCTCATCATCTGTCCGGATCCGGCCAGACCTGCAAGGGCACCGCTGATACACATAAGGACAATGATCTTTCTGCGCACCCTCATGCCGGTGGCTTCTGAGAATTCTGGGTTTTTACCGATTGCAGTTACTTCATATCCAAGCTTTGTCTTTCTCATCACAAAAGCCATCAGAATCAGGACCCCAAGGGCGATGAAAAAGAATAATGTCAGTTTTGAGTTCCCCAGTCTGGAAAACATAGCGGTTTCCTTTATGGTAGGCGTACATACATATCCGGATCCGTCTTCTCTGAAAGGACCTGAGGACAAGTACTCCAGAATCTTAATCATGGCATAATTCAATGTCAGGGTAACTACCATCTCATCCACATGGTAAAATGCCTTCAGGAGGGCCGGAACCAGCGCAAATAATACACCGAACAGCATTCCTACCGCCATACAGATAATTTTGTGAAGAACCGGGCTTCCGATCTGCAGGGAGGCTCCCACAAGGCCTGAGAAAAAACCGCCCAGCAGCAGCTGTCCTTCCACGCCCATATTGAAAATATTGGCCTTAAAGGTAATGGCTATGGCCAGACCTGTCAGCAGCAGCGGAGATGCATAGTGAAGGGTGTTAGAAAGCCCTTTGGCAGTAAACAGGGATTTCCCCAGCATGATCCGGTATACGGTCAGAGGGTTTTCCCCTATGGCTGCAATGATAATGGCGCCGATCAGAAAGGCCAGCAGTACCGGCAGCAAGGTATTCACTATTTTAGGAAAAATATTGAATTTTTTTTCTGATTTTTTCATGCGGTTCTCTCCTTGACTTTTGCTCCTGCCATTAAAAGGCCGATTTCTTCTACAGGTACACTGGGATCCGCCTCACCGATGATTGCCCCCTTATACATAACGGCAATTCTGTCAGACAGGCTCATAATCTCCGTGAGCTCACTGGATATGAGCAGAACAGAATATCCCTCATTTCTGAATTTCAGCAGCTGTTTGTGAATAAACTCAATAGACCCGATATCCACCCCTCTGGTAGGCTGGCACGCAATCATAACCTTTGGATGATTCTCCAGCTCTCTGGCAATAATTACTTTCTGGGCATTTCCCCCGGAAAGCTGAGAGATCTCTCCCTCCGGATCCGCAACACGGATATCGTATTTTTCTATGTAAGAGTCCGCAAGCCTTCGTATGGTTCTGCCATGCAGCACCCCCGACTTGCACACCTCATGATTTCCAAAATAACCGGCAATGCAGTTTTCAGGTATTGTCATATCCCTGCACAGCCCCTGGGCATAACGGTCCTCCGGAATAATGCCGAGTCCTTTTTTTCTCAATTCATCCGGCCAGGCGTTGGTCACATCACTGCCGCACAGGGTAACCTTCCCCTTTGTTACGGTCATCAGTCCGGTGAGAACCTTAATCAGCTCACTTTGTCCGTTGCCTTCCACCCCTGCGATTCCAAGAATCTCACCTTTGTGTACTTCCAGGGAGATATCATGGAGAATCTCCTTTTGTTCTCCGTTAACAGTACATACATCTTTTACACTGTAGGCCACTTCACACCCGCATGGCGTTCCGTTCTCGTTGCTTACGGTGAGAACAACATCCCTTCCCACCATCATCTGTGCCAGTTCCTGTTCACTGGTCTCACAGGTAGCCACATTTCCGATTACCTTCCCCTGTTTGATTACGGTTACACTGTCACTGAGCTCCATAACTTCTCTTAATTTATGTGTTATAACGATAATTGTCTTTCCATTATTCCGCAGCTCTTTCAGATTGTCCATCAGGCGATCCACCTCCTGGGGTGTTAGCACCGCGGTGGGCTCGTCCAGGATCAGAATCCGGACATTTCGGTACAGCATTTTGAGGATTTCCACCTGCTGGCACAGGCCCACAGAGATATTCTCTACCTTCTCCAGAGGATCAATTTGGAAGTGGTACTGTTCGATCAGATCTCTCACTCTTTGAATCTCCGCGTCCCGGTCAATAAAAGGACTCTTTCTTCCCTTCCAGGTCTTATTAATCTCGCTGCCCAGAAGTATATTCTCGTACACGGTAAGACTTGGAACCAATTTAAAGTGCTGATGAACCATACCAATCCCATGCCTGATTGCGTCTGTGGGGCTTTTGAATACTACTTCTTTTCCCTCGATTAAAATCTTGCCGCTGCTTGGACGCAGAGCACCGTACAGCATGTTCATAAGGGTAGATTTTCCTGCGCCGTTTTCACCCACAATACACTTGATCTCCTGGGGCTCTACCGATATATTGATTTTATCATTTGCCACAAAGGCATCGAACTTCTTTGTTAGATCAACCGTTTGTATGATACTCATGAATCTGCTCCTTTTCAGACAGGGGCCTTATTTCAAAGGCCCCTCTTCTTCCGCTGTTCCTACTCTGTTTTAATGGTAACATGAGGGCAGGTTGCGGGATCGAATTCTTCTCCGATTTGCTTATTAACAACATCAATGGATCCGTCCTGAATCTGCTTACTGATTTCATCTGTCTTAGCTTTTATCTCGTCCCATGCAGCAGAATCTGCCACATGCTTACTCATTTCTGCCAAATCGGTAATGCCTGTCGCGCCGGAGGCAAGATTGTAGCTCTGTTCCTTTTCCATCTCATTAATCTTTCCGTCTGCAAATGCCTGAGTAATTGTTTTTACCGGCACTCCTGTGATCTTCAGCACACTGGTTAATACATGTCCGGGCTGCTGATCGTCCAGATTCGCATCTGTCTGGATGGCAATCTTACCTACTTCCTTTGCCTTAGAAGTGATTCCGTCACCTACCACGCCGGCATCTGCAAAAACCACATTGGCTCCGCTTTCATAGAATGTTCCTGCCACAGTGCTTCCCAGTGCGGGATCTGTAAATCCTGCATCGTATTTTGCATAATAATCATAGTTTACATTTAATTCCTCTGCTGCCTTGTTGATTCCCTGGATAAATCCGTAGGAGTAAACCAGAATACCGTTGGAGTTTGTTCCTCCGATGAATCCGATTCCTCTGGACTGATCTAACGGAGTTAAAGAATACCCTTCTGGGAACAGCTTATCCATATTTTCATTCATATACACAGACAGGTATCCTGCCAGGTAGGATGCTTCGTGCACATCAAACAGTACAGAGATTACATTGTCATGGATTGTTTCCCCTTTATCGTCTCTGTTGGGATTGTCGTTAAATACCACGAACCAGGTATCCGGATACTGCTCTGCGATGGGTTTCGCTCCTCCAACGCCTTTGATTAAAGCATCAAAATCATACTCCAGGCTAAAGATAAGATTATAACCATCCTCTGCCAGAGTTTCCAGAGCTGCCGGAACCCCGTTTACCGGTTCCACAATCTTGCACTCTGCCCCCAGTTCCTTTGCAATCTCTTTTCCCTCTGTGCAGGCTGACTGGTTATACCCGTTGTCGTTCTGTCCGGAGTTAGAGCATACGATAGCCATCTTAACATCGCTGCCCCCTGCTGCCGCTTCCTTTCCGTCTTCCTTCCCGGAATCACCTCCGCAGCCTGCAAGCATACCTACAGCCATCACAGCAGCCAGTAATCCTCCTAAAAATTTCTTTGTTCCTTTTTTCATCCTTTCTTCCTCCTTTATCTTATCTGGTTAATAGAAAACTTAAACTTATCTGTCCTGTAGTAGCACTTAAAGTACTCGATAGGAACTTCCATCCCATTTACAATGCCACTGGTTGTACAACCGAAGAGTATAATCGGCATTCCCTCCTCAATGTCCAGATATTCCGCAATCTCGTCCTTGGCAAGAACTGCTTCTATGGTTCTCCTGGCCTTGGTTATGCGTATCCCATACTGGCGGGGAATGACATGATACAGAGATTCATTCACAAAATCGTATTGATCGATGCCGGAGAATAGCTTTTCCGGCAGATAAGTGACCGTGTAATTCAGCGGTTCTCCCTGGGCGTACAGAATTCTGCCCATACGGAAAACCCGGTCATCTGTAGTAATATGAAGCGTCTTTGCCCTCTTGCTGTCCGCAGGTATGTATTCTGCCGTCACTAACCGCTTGGAGGGCTGGAGTCCCAGCCGCAGTACGTCTTCCGTACAGCTGGTAATGGCAAACAGATCCTGGCTGTTCTCATCGGATTTTACATAAGTACCTTTTCCCTGGACCTTATATAAATATCCTTCTTTCACCAGTTCATCAATGGCCTTGCGCACGGTAATCCTGCTTACCTGGTAGCTCTCCATCATTTCCCTTTCACTGGGTATGGGCAAGTCTCCTGCATATTCTTCCATTTCAATCTTTTGAATAATGTCTCTTTTTAGTGAGAAATACTTGGGTATGTGTTCTTCCTCCATCTTCTCCCTGCCTTTTTCTTGTATTGTTCAGCTCATCATATTATGTCGTTATGTCGTCATGACCACTTGTGCTTTTATATTACTCCTTTATCCGTTTTTGTCAATAGATTACCCTGATATTTTAGTTTTTTGGTGATTTTCTACAATTTTATCCATAAAATTTCTACAAGAAAAATTTTATCTTTTTTATTTTGCAGCATGTTCCCCATTGGTTCAGGGGAAAAACAGAACCAGTTTCCCAAGGCCCTGCCTTTTGGAAAACTGGTTCTGTCTGTTCCATTATTTTACGTTAAGCGTTATTTTCTGATGCTATCTGATCAATATAGAATTTATATTTGTCTGTCCGGTAATAACAGTGGAAACGTTCCACCGGAAGTTCCTCCCCGTCCATCATTCCATAAGTCGTACATCCAAACTTAATGAGAGGCATACCCACCCCTATGTCCAGATACTCGGCGATCTCGTCTGTAGCCAAAACAGCTTCCAGAGTTCTTCTCGCCTTTGTAAGCGTACAGCCGTACTCACTGTTCAGGGTCTCGTACAGGGACTCTGCCGCAAAATCATGCCGGTCTATCCTGGGAAAAAGCTTATACGGGAGATTTGTCACCGTGTAATTCAACGGCTCCCCGCTGGCATACAATACCCTGCCAAGGCGGAAAACTTCCTCCCCCGGAAGAAGTCCCAGTGCTTTCGCCCTGCTCCTGTCTGCAGGCACTATCTGAGATACAATCACTCGTTTCGTAGGGGTCATCCCCATCTTCCTGACATCCTCTGTACAGCTTGTAATGGCAAATAAGTCATGGCTGTTCTCATCTGTCTTTACATAGGTGCCTTTTCCCTGCACCTTATACAGATATCCCTCCATAACCAGTTCATCCACGGCCTTGCGGATGGTAATCCTGCTCACCTGATAGTAATCCATAAGGATCCGCTCGCTGGGTATGGTTTCCCCCGCAGTATACTCCTCCGTCTCAATTTTCCTGATAATATCCTTTTTTATCACATAATACTTGGGTGCTTTTTCTTCCATCCTCTTATCCCTCTCACATTTTTGCAAATGCTCTGGGCAGGTTCTCACGCTGGCGCAGAACCTGCTTATAAATACAATAGTATCATATTTGCATGCAAAACAAAAGCAAAAATCACCCGTTACTCCAGTGTTCCTGCCGCCGGCGGGCCGCCCGCAGAAATCACAGGATTGTATTGCTTTTACAGGTTTGATTAGATATAATATGATCTAGATTACCGCAATACGGCCCCATCAAATACATTTATCATTAACAAAGGAGAACTTTTATGGAAGGTTACCGGGACACCTTTACAGACACCCTTGGCATAAGTGCCAGCAAATATAGATTAGATAAGGAACTCACCCTCCTTTGTGCAAATGAATATTTTTACCAGAGCACGGGGTATACCGCATCCGAATACCAGACGCTCTTTCCAAGTCTGTCTCAATACTATGAGAGACACCGCAAGGAATTTCGCAAAATAAAAGACACCGCTTTTGCTGCCCTCGAAAGCGGAGAGAAGACTTTTACCCTGGACTGCCGGATGCCCCGAAAGGACAATGACAGCAGATGGGTCCGCATGGCAGGCACTATCACCCGGGACCCCTCCAATGAGTATCCTGTTCTTCTGGCCGTATATACGGATATCCATGACATTATTTCGGCCCGGGAAGAGAAAACCCGGTATTTTGAATGGATGATGGATGAATATGTTGGAAATGTCTATATCAGCGATATGGATACCTACGAGCTTCTATTTGTAAATACTGTTGCATGTGAGACGCTTCAGGCACGCAGCGAATCCATATTGGGAAGGAAATGCTACGAAGTAATTCAGGGACGTACCTCTCCCTGTCCCTTTTGTACCAATGACAGGCTGCAGGAAGATGCATTTTACCGATGGGAATTTGATAACCCTGTGCTGCAACGGACCTTTATGATTAAAAACCGTATTGTAAACTGGAAAGGCCGCAGAGCCCGTATCGAGCTGTCTCATGATATGTACAGCACGGAATACAAACTTGCCAAGAAGGACAGGGAGAGGGAATCCCTTCTCAGAACCATCCCCGGCGGTTTTGTACGGATTGACGCCAGAGACTGCCAGTCCATCCTCTGGTACGGGGCTGAATTTCTGCAGGTGATTGGCTACACGAAAGAACAGCTTGAAAAGGAACTCCATTATCGGTGCACCTATATTCACCCTGAGGATAAGAGCCGTGTAACAGCGGTTATGCAGAAGATTCGTGAAACAGGGGAAAGCGCAGTGATAGAGGCCAGAGTAATCTCTCACCATGGAGAGATCAAAATTCTGACCATGACGTTATGCTACATAAGCGGGGAGGACAGCTGGGATGGGATCCCCTCCTACTACCGGGTAGGGATTGATGTAACCCGGGAACGGGAAGAGCAGGAGCGCCAGCGCCGGGCTTTGGAAGATGCCTACCGTACAGCACAGGTGGCCAGTTCTGCAAAAACCAATTTCCTGTCTTCCATGTCCCATGATATCCGTACTCCTATGAACGCCATTATGGGAATGGCCGCCATTGCCCAGGCTAGTCTCGGCTCACCGGAAAAGGTGCATGACTGCCTGAATAAAATTAATGTCTCCAGCCGCCATCTTCTCAGTCTTATTAACGAAGTATTGGATATGTCTAAAATAGAAAGCGGAAAAATTGATCTTATGCCGGAGGAGGTTAATCTTCCGGAGCTTACACAAAATGTAGCAGATATGTGCAAACCGCTCATTGCAGAAAAGCAGCTGGAATTCCAGATCAGTGTGGGACAGGTCCGCCACGAAAAAATCATAGCGGACGGCGACCGCCTGCAGCAAGTCTTCATGAACCTTTTGTCCAATGCTATTAAATATACCCCAGACGGAGGAAAGATTAGTCTGTTCATCAACGAGCTTCCCTCCCTGAATCCACAGAAAGCCCAGTTTGAATTTATTATCCGGGATAACGGGATTGGTATGGAAAGCGACTATATTCCTCATATCTTTGAGCCCTTCTCCAGAGCGGAGGATTCCCGCATCAGCAAGATTCAGGGAACGGGACTAGGCATGGCCATTACAGAGAATATTGTGAGGATGATGAACGGTTCTATCGATGTCAAAAGTCAGCCGGGGGAAGGCTCACAGTTTACAGTTTCCGTTCAGTTTGCGTGGATCAATGAGGAAGAGGTTTGCGACAAAGAATTAGAAGGACTCCCTGTACTGGTAGTAGACGACGATGAGGTTGTCTGTGAGAATGCCACAGCACTTCTGAATGAGCTGGGCATGCGGGGATATTGGGTACTATCAGGCCTTGAAGCTGTGGAGAGCGTGGCCCGTGCCCATGACCGGCAGGATGATTACTTTGCTGTTATCCTGGATTGGCAGATGCCAAAGATGGATGGACTGGAAACCCTGAAAGCCATAAGAGAACAGCTTGGGGATCATGTCCCAATCATTATCATCTCCGCCTATGACTACTCCAACATTGAAGATGAGTTTGTCCGTGCAGGGGCAGACGCCTTTATTAGCAAGCCTCTCTTTAAATCTAAAATGCTCCATGTTCTGCAGCTATTCCTCTCCACCAGTCATCAGGATTCTCTTGATGTCCCCGCAGAGGTAAACCATCCGGGACTGCCCGGAAAGCATATTCTTCTTGCTGAGGATAATGATTTGAATCGTGAGATTGCCACTGAACTGCTTGAGATGCGGGGATTAACTGTGGATGCGGTGGAAAACGGCCTCCATGCGGCAGATGCCTTCCGGACTTCTCCCCCCGGTTACTATGCCGCCGTACTTATGGATATTCAGATGCCTGAGATGGACGGCTATACCGCCACTAAAACGATCCGCTCCATGAAGCGGAAGGACGCACATACCATTCCCATTCTGGCCCTGACTGCCAACGCTTTCGTGGCTGATGTGGGCAAGGCGCGCAGTGTGGGAATGAATGACCATATTGCAAAACCTATTGATGTAGAGCAGCTGATGCATGTACTGCAGAAATGGATCGGTTAACCATGAATCCTCCAACAGTTATTTTACCAATTGTCTGAGAAATGAAAGGATGTACATATGTCTTACTCCAACAGTCAGGAACAAACCATTTACCGGAGTCTTGCCGGACAGATTCAGCTGGGCTTTTTTGACCATGGGGAGCGCTTCCCATCTGCCAAAGAGATTGCTTTGGGATATGGAGTCTCTTATTGTCCGGCCCAGAGGGCACTAAAGCGCCTTGAGACAAATGGCCTTGTCCGGCTTTGCCGGGGAAAACCAACGGTTATCCTGGCAAAGCCATATGCGAATTACCTTGACAGCACGGTGTTTCGAAACCGTGCAGCCGCCGTGGAAGATCTCTGCAAAAGCCTCCATCTGATTTCCCCTGCTATCTGTATGCAGGGTATGTATGCGATAGCGCCCTCTGCTTCCCCCAAAGAGGCTGGGCAGGAGCCCGGCCCAATTCATTACGGGAAGTTTCTTTACAAAACCTTTCATCAGTATCTTCACGCCCTGGGCAGCCGCACGGTATTAAGTCTGTACTATGATATCGGTTTCTTTACAGAAAGCGCCTTCCTTGATATCCTGAATGCCCTTTATGGAAAGGAAGAGGCGGACTTGCTGTTAGAAAGAACTGCCGTCTCCCTCCTGCAGTGTGCACAGAACGCTTCCCAAAAGACTCCCCGGCTGCTTATTCAGCAGCTGGAGTCCCTAAGTACAGCTTTCTTTGAGAGGATTGGCCAATACCTTAGGAATACCCACATGCTCCGGGGGGAAAAGGAGCCTTTTGTCTGGGAACCCCATAAAGGAAGAACCCGCTACTGTGATATTGTGGCCATCGACCTGATCTGCAAAATCAATCAGGGTCTATACCCTATTGGAACCTTGCTGCCCAACGGTTCCGTTTTAGCAGATATCTATCACGTGTCTCCTATTACAATCCGCCGCACCATGCAATTGCTCAATCAGCTGGGTGTAGCAAAGACTCTCAATGGAGTGGGCACCCGTGTAATTTTTCCTGGAGACTCCAGTATTCCCTATAAACTAAAGACACTGACTTTTGACGATAATCTGAGGGACTTTCTGGAGGCCCTTCAATTCCTGTCTGTCACGGGTGAATCTGTAATAAAATTCAGCTTTCCCAGTTTCACGGAAGCATACCTTTTATCCATTCAGCAGGCTTTGTCCATCCCTCAGGAAAAAAAATCTATGGTCTCTGTCATCAGCGCATGTATGCAGGCTGTAGTTCACTGCTGTCCGCTTGCTTCTATTCAGGAAATATATCGTCAGATTACCATTTTGCTGCTGAAAGGAAGTGTCCTGCGGCTGGATGAGACCGGGGCGGAAACTGTTCCCGGCTGGCAGAGCCTATCCCAGTCAATGCTTCGCAGCCTCATTGACAGAGATACCGCTCAGTTTGCCCACAGCTGGGGAACATTGATGGATGATAATTTTATCTCAACTAAGAAAACGCTCTTGGAAATTGGAGTATCAGGAATTGACGGAATCATTCAGCCGGTACATTCATAATACCTTTTCTGCCAAATCCATTACCCACTCGCTTTGTCCCTTTGTGTTCAGTATATAAGAGGTGTAATACGTGTTGTCTGTGATAATTCCGTTTACCTGCATTTTTATCATCCTCTTCATACTTTTCTCATCGTTAATTGTCCATGCATAGACTTCTTTGTCCAGAACAGAGGCCTGTGCCAGCAGCTGGGGCGTAATAAAAGTTTCCTCAATGCTAAATGCATCTGCAGCGTTCAGTTCTGTCATATCCCCATAGGCTAACGCTGCAATATACACCGTTTTAAGATGGGGATCCAGCTCCTTCACACGTTCAAGGATGGAATAGTCCATTGATGCAACTGTGCACTGGGATTCAAAATGATATCTGCGGATTAACTCCACGGTTTTCTCTTCTAATTTCTGTTCATGTCCGCTGCTCTTCAATTCTATCATTAGATTTATCTTACCATCAGCCTCTTTTAACATATCCTCCAGTGTGGGAAGATACTCTCCTTCAAAGCCCTGCATTAAATGCTTTCCTATATCGTATCTTCTGCACTCTTCGTAGGTTACATCCCAAATCTTCTGTGATACTCCCGCAATCCGCTTAAAATCTGTATCATGCATCACTACAAGCACGCCGTCTTTTGTTTGCTGGACATCGATCTCCGCGGCGTCTGCCCCGCTTCGGATCGCTTCTTTCAGGGCAGCCAATGTATTCTCCGGTGCAAATACAGCTCCGGCCCTATGTGCCACAATCTGTATATTCTCATTCTTAAATATATCATTTTGAAGAGGATATATCATTTCTGCGTACAGAGTCACACAGAAAAAGGAGGCCAGCACCTGCAAACACTTATAGGCTTTCTTCCTCCAGGTACCTTTTCTCTTTACCGTATCTATCGTTATGCCCTGGTACTTATAGTATGCTGCCATGACTACAGAAATAAGAAAAACAGCCTGTACAGACGCAAAAAGAATCGTTCCCACAGCAGACTGTCTATAATAATAGAACCAGAATGCATACTCTGCCTCCCCGGGGCCCGCAGTAAATTTGGTCCAAAACAAAAGTGACAAAACATAAATTGCTTTACTCCCCAGGGCCATAACATGGATAAATAAACTTCCGATCAGAACAAACAAAAAGATTCTGATTCTTTTTCTTTTCCCCAGCTTTACACTTTTGATCCTGGCCTCCTTAAAGCTGCACGGATGTAACACAAATTCAGGAATACTGAAAATCCATCGAAGGAAATAGAATAAGAACAGCAAAGTGATACCAAAATACGCGAAACCAAGCAGCGGCTGTCCTTTTATAAACTCTAAAATGAAACCTGGTATCTTAAGTGAGCCCAGAGGACCTGACACAAAAACAATCCCGGTCAGAGGCATAAGAAGGAGTACTACAATACTCATCCCCAGATTCTTAGGCTGAAAGATAGCCAATGCCCTTTTGAGACTGTGAAGCAAAAGCCACCTTACCCCTGTTTTCCTTCCCTCACTGGCACAATCACAGTACAAAATGATTGCCGCTATCTCCACAAAGGAAACATAGATAAACAGAATAAAAAAGGCCAGGAGGGAGATAAGGGAGACGGGATGTTTCAATACCTCCAGTATATTCTGGTTTGTAAGATAGTTTACATCTGCCGCCTCCAGGGCATAGATAATCATACTCTCCCCAAACTGAGCCATAACAGTAAGTAAAATCTTATATATTACTTCGAACAAAAGAATCGCCGTCCAGTTCCATGTGAGTAATTTCCATACGGTTTTCGTTGACTCTGATATGCTTCTCCATCTGCTACTTTTCACAACATTTTTTCCTTTGCTTTAATTTTTTATCTGCCCCCGGGCAACAGATTTCATAAATAATTAAAAACTGCTCAAACAGCAGCTTGTCATTCTCTAGTGTTTCAAGAGCACGCCGGCCATACTCCTCTTCCGTACTGCAGCTGTTCGGAAGTCCAAGGCCGGTTTCTGGTCACGCCGAAAGACCGTACCTCCCGCTACAGCTCCATATAAGATAACCTCTTTTAGCTTATCCTTATACACTCCTTTTCATGCAAAACCCCAACCAGACAAAAGAGGAGAAGCGGTAGCTGCGTGGTGATTCAAAACAAAGGCAATTATCTTTTACATTGTAACCCTTCTGTTTTACCAATTTTTCCAGCATTCTTTATACAGATTTAAAGCGTTTTTGTTATACTACTCTAAATTTAACGTGAGGAGACGGTTCTATGATTGGAATAATAAGAAAGCTGATTTATTTTACCTTATTGCAGATTCTTGTATGGACTATAGTAGCAGCCGCCCTCAATTCTCCTTTTACCGATCCCCTGCCAGTAAGAACCTACATTCTTCTAACACTTTTCTTTGACATTATCTTTGCCTGCGGTTTATATGTTGAGCACAAAACAGGGCCTGCATTCCTGACTATACGGGAGCTGAATCTGTTACGTATATATCTCCCGGTTCTTTTTATTGCTGCAATCGCAGGACATTACTATAAGGATCCGGTTGGTATTACACTTTTATTTATTTTTATCTTCAACGTGACAGCCCCTGTTTTCTCCACAAACAATTTCTGGTTCTGTCATGAATGTGGAAAACGCTATGGTATCCGTATCTGGACTTCTAATCATTGTCCCCGTTGTGGTGCGAATCTCTCTAAAAAACGCTATCGCAATTAAAGTAGTAGCCTTAAAATAATTTCTTAGAAAAGCTTCTGAAATAACATAACGCCCAAAAGCCTTTTCCCAAATTTTCCCCTATAACCGTTCTAAAAGTATTCTTAGACGGTGGGGAGGTGCCAATAGACAATATTTCTTCTTTACTGGTCAGAACCACTGCCGGAGATCTGCCGCAGCAAAGCGCAAACGACAAAGATGTAGTAAAAATTCAGCCGCTGGATAATCCAACGGCTGAGAATAACAGGCACTTACGATTTACTGTATACATTTATACAACAAGAAATGCAACAAGAATTAAAAAAGCACCGATTTTACGGTACTTTTAGAGAGGCGCAGACCGGATTTGAACCGGTGGATACTGGTGTTGCAGACCATTGCCTTACCACTTGGCTACTGCGCCATACATTATATTATATTACCATATTTTCAAAAATATGCAAGTACTTTTTGAAAGTGACTCCAAGGGGATTTGAACCCCTGTTACCGCCGTGAAAGGGCGGTGTCTTAACCGCTTGACCATGGAGCCTTCTCGTTTCTTTACAGTAAAAAAGCTCCCCGAGTTGGGCTCGAACCAACAACCCTTCGGTTAACAGCCGAATGCTCTACCATTGAGCTATCGAGGATTACTTCTCTTTATTAAAAGTATTTCCATACCTTCAAAACCACATACACGATTATACATCTTTTTTTTCCACTTTGCAACACTTTTCCGTTGTACTTAGATTTGCCTTTCACCAGTTCCGGCCCGACTTGCGTCTCGCCTCACTGCCTTCGGCTTCCCTAAGTGTTCAGGTCAAGCCCTCGACCGATTAGTAACAGTCAGCTCCATGCATTGCTGCACTTCCACCTCTGCCCTATCTACCTCGTCGTCTTCAAGGGGTCTTACTTCTTCTAAAGAATGGGATATCTCATCTTGAGGGGGGCTTCACGCTTAGATGCCTTCAGCGTTTATCCCTTCCCGACTTGGCTACCCGGCCGTGCTCCTGGCGGAACAACCGGTACACCAGTGGTCAGTCCAACCCGGTCCTCTCGTACTAAGGTCAGCTCCTCTCAAATATCCTACGCCCACGCCGGATAGGGACCGAACTGTCTCACGACGTTCTGAACCCAGCTCGCGTACCGCTTTAATGGGCGAACAGCCCAACCCTTGGGACCTACTACAGCCCCAGGATGCGATGAGCCGACATCGAGGTGCCAAACCACTCCGTCGATGTGAACTCTTGGGAGTGATAAGCCTGTTATCCCCAGGGTAGCTTTTATCCGTTGAGCGATGGCAATCCCACTTTATACCACCGGATCACTAAGTCCTACTTTCGTACCTGCTCCACCCGTCGGTGTCGCAGTCAAGCTCCCTTCTGCCTTTGCACTCTTCGAATGGTTTCCGACCATTCTGAGGGAACCTTTGAGCGCCTCCGATACCCTTTCGGAGGCGACCGCCCCAGTCAAACTCCCCGCCTGACATTGTCCCACCGCCGGGTCACGGCGGTTGGTTAGAAACCCAATACTGCAAGGGTGGTATCCCAACATTGACTCCATGGCAACTGGCGTCACCACTTCTTCGTCTCCCACCTATCCTGTACATGCAATACCGAATCCCAGTATCAAGCTGGAGTAAAGCTCCATGGGGTCTTTCCGTCCTGGCGCAGGTAACCAGCATCTTCACTGGTACTTCAATTTCACCGGATGCATTGTCGAGACAGTGCTCAAATCATTACGCCTTTCGTGCGGGTCGGAACTTACCCGACAAGGAATTTCGCTACCTTAGGACCGTTATAGTTACGGCCGCCGTTTACTGGGGCTTAAGTTCAAAGCTTCGACTTGCGTCTAACCTCTCCCCTTAACCTTCCAGCACCGGGCAGGCGTCAGCCCATATACCTCACCTTTCGGTTTTGCATAGACCTGTGTTTTTGCTAAACAGTTGCTTGAGCCTATTCTCTGCGGCCACCTTTCGGTGGCACCCCTTCTCCCGAAGTTACGGGGTCATTTTGCCGAGTTCCTTAACAATGCTTCTTCCGTCGGCCTTAGGATTCTCTCCTCATCCACCTGTGTCGGTTTACGGTACGGGTACAATATAAACAATAGCGGCTTTTCTTGACGGCCGGCTCATGGGCTTCCCTACTTTAGTTCGGTCCGCATCACGCCTTCGGATTGTTCAGCGGATTTGCCTACTGAACTCCTACCTCGCTTGCACCGGATTTTCCGTTTCCGGCTCCCACTTTCCTTCCGTGTCCCCACAGTTCTGTTATATTGCAGTACAGGAATCTCAACCTGTTGTCCATCGGCTACGGCTTTCGCCCTCGCCTTAGGCCCCGACTTACCCAGAGCAGATCAGCTTTACTCTGGAAACCTTAGATATTCGGCCAAAAGGATTCTCACCTTTTTCTCGCTACTCATTCCGGCATTCTCTCTTCTTAACACTCCACGGCTCCTTACGGTACCGCTTCTTCGCGTTAACAATGCTCCTCTACCAATCACTTGCGTGATTCCTCAGCTTCGGTGTCGTGTTTCAGCCCCGGACATTTTCGGCGCAGGACCTCTCGACTAGTGAGCTATTACGCACTCTTTGAATGCATGGCTGCTTCTGAGCCAACATCCTAGTTGTCTTCGAAATCCCACATCCTTTTCCACTTAACACGCACTTTGGGACCTTAGCTGGAGGTCTGGGCTCTTTCCCTTTCGACTGCCCAACTTATCTCGTGCAGTCTGACTCCCGATAATCAATTACACGGCAT